>DATEFQ010000049.1:0-8384 GCA_035280585.1 Nitrososphaeraceae archaeon | reverse complement strand
ACCGTTGCAGGTACCGACGGCTCCAGACCTATGAATTTACTGATGGCCTACTAATATCGATACTAAATAACATCTACATCAAACCGAGTTGTCTCATCAATCCAACCAAATCGTAGAATAGATTTTCCTCAATAATTTTCGCATTTTTCCAGTGGGCTACTGTGCAAAAATCTAGCTTAAAGTACTTGTTAGTAGGCTGAATTGTCTTTCCGTTACCTCCAATCATTGGTCCTTTATGTGTGCCTGTAAATTCTGCTACGGAACAGGTCCAATCCCCCTGACCGAAGAAGATTTTATATGGATTGTTCTCTACATGGTTATCAGGAAATGCATTGAAAAAATATTCGCCTTCCTTTTTGTGAGCGTCTATACCTACAGTAGGTGGCTGACCCGGCCAACGCACAATGACGTCATCTGCATGTCGCTTGCTAAAAGTATCCCAGTCCTGTGAATTCCAAGCGTCGTCTAGAGTCTTCATCAAATTCATATTTTCCTCAACGTTCATGAACATCATATCTAATCAAAAATAGAAAAGTCTTTCCTGAATCAACTGTGGTTTTAGTATGTTTTCCTCATTGGATAAATCATTTTTAACGAAACAAAAAGCTAGATACGAAATTAGTAGAACTGTATTTCATGAAGGGTTCGAATCCTTAAACCTTGAGTCTTAAATTAAGTCAAGTCGTCAGATTTATTTTAAAAAACAGGTCCTTGAATTGTGTCAAATTTGATTCACAAACCACTGGGCCCAGAATTATAAAAAAGTTGAACGCTCACACGACGAAAAGAAAATTATAAAAAAATTTTCCTTCATTTTACTCTATTCGTTTTGGTTATAACTACTTAACCCAATTGATAATCTTGTCATTGATACGTTCTTGCTTGATACTCTCTCAAATTATCTAGTGCTGCATTTTGAAGTGTCCTTGCATAGTTTGCATTTAGCCTCGAAAATTCAATTGCATTGTCTCTAGTGTGCCTTACAGTTGTCCTCCACGCTTCCATACTAGCAAACATGAAGTTGTTGGTCAACCTAGTTGCTGCTATTGAACTATCTGTTACATTACTAACTGCTCTTGTATAATTTTCTGTAGCCCTTCTGGGTGTCCAATAAGACCAGAGATTTTGCATTTTTTCCACGTACGGAATCCACAAAGATTGCATTGAATGGATGACCTGTTTTTGTGATTCTAGAAAATTATCTGCAATATCTATTGTGGCTTCGATAGATTCCTCTTGATATTCATTCATGGCTTTAGTAAATTCTGTAGCCTGCTTTTTTGCTTCGTCTGTTGTCTTGCGTACTGTTGACTTTGTTTCGTCTAAAGTGAAGTCGGTGCTTTTCCTAACTTCTTTATTATTTTCTGCTGCTAATTTTTCTATTTCCTTTTTCTCGGCTTCTGTTGGTAACATTGCTTTTAGTTTTTCAGTTTCCTCTTTTTCCTTTTGCTTATTTGACGACATGTACAATTGCTGAACAAAATATTATTTATTACTTAGATAGTGAACATGTAACTAAATTTTCCGCGCGAATAAATAGTAGCAAGCATTTGGGCTCATCATATGGTGCCATATGGGGCCTAAATAATGGAAAAATGATGCAATACATCAGTTTTGAGCAGTAATTTCGCACATGGGTGTAAAAATAATTTGACTCAAGCGAATGGAAAGACTTTACCGGATTGAGCGCATCAGGGATAGACGGAATGAACATATTCGAGCATAAAATATTAAAACGATAACTGGTTTCATACTCAAAAGGAGTAAAGTCTGGTTGGAAGCAGCTGTTTTACTTATTGTGTTCTTGACACTGCCTGACTTTGCAGAAGCTCTCCTATTTCGTTGTGCATCTTTAATAGAATGAATCCTTTTTCTGTCGTTTTGTAGGTTTTTGAGCCTTCTAAATATTCGAGTAAATTATTTTCAATAAGTAGCGAAAGATAATCTCTCAATTGAGCAAAACTGAGGAAGGCTTTGTACATAATTCTTGTTTTAGTTGCACCGCCCTGTGCTGCTTCTAGGACCATTGAGACTATTTCAGTTCTGCTTCTGTATGTTCTGTATTTCATATCCTTGATGGAGTAAAATACTATTTGAAGATTTTAGATTCAAACAAGTTACTGTAAAAATGGGTGAAAGTTCATTTGAATATCAAAACTGATGGGGCCAGTGGTGTTTAGGTATCAGGCCCATCAGATATATGTATAACCTGCATGACGCTAGAGGCTATAGACTCTACCACAGCAGGTACATTCAATAAAGCAACCTAGCTGAAAAGCGTTCCCTGATTATGTAACTCGTAAAAATGGTAATAAATGATGCAAATTGCTATTTAATTTATTAACGCTAAAAAAGCCCGTTATACTCTGATAAAATTATTTTACTTAGTTTTGGACTTACTTGTCATTGAATCAATTCCCGGTTTGGGAGTCCGGAACGTTTTAGCCGCTCTTTTAGAACGATAGATATACCTAACTGCAAATAGTATGCCTGTCAAGATAACAAAAGTTCCACTGACAATTTCGTACATTAGCACAGTATCTGACAATTCCGATGACTAGTCCTTTAGTTATTATCGTAGTTTCGTAGCCTCGTTGTAAAGTTCTATAGCCTCTTTCCCATATGCTTGTATTGAGTAATCAGTACCATCGTTTGACCTTAATCCGATGTGACAATAGTCTACGCCATTGGTTATCGTATAACCTTTGGGCGAAATTCTAAAAATATATGCCTGGTTAATTGATAATAATTGTCGCAAGGTTTCCGTACTACGGTACATCGGTACACCCACTTCACTAACCGTAATTTGTTTTTGTTCTACCAACACTGACAACATTAATTACGCAATCAGCCAATATAAGGTCTAGTAAACAATGCTTATGATTTATCATCAAGTTTGTTGATTTATCATAATTACAGCTTAGCGGCAGACGACCATAACGCTGACAGGAGGTAGAAAAGTTACAAACCTGTCAAATTCGCTTACAAATGAGGCCTTCAAAAAAAATAGCGCTCCTATCAGTGAATTCGTAACAATAATATCGTGAAAACCCTATAAAAATTTTCCAGAGTCTAATAGTAAAAGACTGGTGGGCAACATGGTGGTTGAGGAAAAGTCGTTGCTGCCCACCAGCGAATGAAACATAGACTGCTAAAAATCTCTTAGCCAACAAATTATAAATTAGTTAAAGGGGTGGAGGGACATGATTTAATCCCAATGAACAAGAAGACAACCAACCCTCCACCCACAAAAAACATAACGGTACAACAATCAGTTCGACAAATATTAAATAAGTTTCAAACTGACGGTTCCGGTCGAAAAGATGGTGGACGAGAGCACGGACCCATCAGTTGCTTGTCATTGCTATTTGACTCGTTGTTTTCTTTACGAGATAATGAAATATTAAAACGTTACCTGATTTTGAAACTCAAAAGAATGCTGCAATTTGACGTCTAACATTAAATCATGTACCCTTGCCTCAATAGTTTTATTCAATATACTTGCTCCTGTATTATTAATTCCTGATTCCGACCGTCTGATTTAATTTTGCAGTTGCGTTACCTGGAACTTCTGTAGCAGACATATTTAGTTTTGCAGTCGTATTACTTAGAATTTTTAAAACAGTCGTCGCAGTTGCGTTATCTGGAGTTTTTGACGCACTCATATTTAGCTTCGCAGTTGTATTAGTTTGAACTTGGGAATTTGCAGTTGTGACATAGAGCAGTGCAATTGTAAATATAACAGCTATTGTTCCTTTAATTAGTATATGTTTCATTAACTATTGATATGCAACATTGTTTTAATATCTTATACTAAATTTATAGACGCTTAGGTTTTGAATCATAGCTCTTAAAGACTCGCATATTTTTTAGGCCGTATTTTATTTCTAAAATAACCAAAAAGGATTCTCTGATCTTATAAACTATTTTTTATCAATACGAACTCGTATATAATATAACTTATCATATACCATATTATCGAATTTACCAAAATGGTAACGAGAAAGCCCAAATAGTGTGTCATAATCACCCCCGTTATTGTACCTCCTACAAGAAAGGGAATTTGTCTTTTAAAGGCAGTTTCAGTTTGACTATCCAATTCTATTAAATGTGCAACATATGTTAATAATACTGTCAAGGGGAAACGAAAAAGTCAATTTCAACACAGGCTTACAACTCGGTCGTCATTGCTTCTTACCTCTACTGTTCTTTTGTTTTTGGTTAAATGCGTTGTCTTCTTTTAGCAAAATTATCTTTTTCGTCTAATCCTGGTGAAGCTGGAACTTCTTTGGATTCTCCGCCTACTGCATATTTATTGTACGCGATAACCGAGTTACGACCTTCAGTTTTATTTTTCTTTTTTTCCTTCTTTCTATACCGTTGGTAGGCCTCATTCCCATATGTAGAAGGAGATTTGACATTCTCCTCAGAAGCCTCAGAATTACTCATAAAGTCTCGATGAACAACATTCTATTTATTAAATTAAATCTCGACTCAGCACTGATATTGTCACGCATCCTTCTGAAAACCCGAAAATTATGTCAAATTTGATTCACATACCATGGCCCCATTGATCTAACGGCTTCACATACATGATTTCAATTTGGCAGATATGAAGGAGTGCGATAACTTGGGACGCCACTAGAACTATCAGTAACGGTTTGAAAGATTGAAAATGTCGACTCAACAGAAGCTTACTAAAATAATTCAAATGAGCTGAAGCCCCAAGATGGTACTTGAAGGGATGTAATGCACTGCAAGGCACCAAACTCCTAGGCATTAAATATCTTAAAGATGATAATTTAACTATGACTAATCCTAATGGGTATGAAAACCAGGCTGGAAAGAATCAACTGGCATCACTACTTACCCCCAAAATAAATAAAATACTTGTAGCTCTTGACGATTCAGAAAATTCAGAGAGCTGGAGAATATGCGATCACATTGAGTAAAGGACTTCATGCGGATGTGATGGCACTTCATGTTGTCCCCGCTGGTAAATATCTTCCCGAAGAAATTCCTGAAATGGGAACTGAACATGATTATGCCTATCTTGATATGATTTCTAAACAATCCATTTCGGCCGGAGTTAACCTAAAAACAGAGATAATAAAAGCAGAAAATTCAGTTGTTGATGAAGTAACTGGATACGCTGAGAAAGAAAATATAGATCTCATAGTGATTGGCATAAGGAGCGTTTCAGAATTCCGATTTATGCTTGGTAGTACCGCAACTGGAGTTGTCGTGAACGCTCCCTGTCCAGTGTTAGTTGTAAAATAATCATAAGAAGCTAATCCAATAGAATACCTATTAAGAATGCCGTATAATCCGGAAGACAAAATGTAGTAAGTGTTACTACAGCCTAGAGATGAAGTGCCGTTAAGGTCAGGCCCAGGTTTTCCGGGAGACACAAAACGATTCGTTTACACCGTCAGGTTTATGTGTTTATCAGATACAAATGATCCAAGTTACGTGAATATTGTCGCAGTTGCTACACCTTCAAACAATACAATTGCTGTCGAGCAAAAGCAAAGATTGCAACTGTCCCCACAACCTAACCTTATAACTAATTCTGCTCAGAATATTATAAAATAAATTCCATGTTTCATTGGAACTAAATAATATTTTTACGATGAAATATTTTCTTTTGAAAGCCTAAACTGTTACCGCAGGATTTACGAGTAATGAATGAAACGTTGTTATCAATCATTCAATCTCTTTGTTTATACAGCCATCCTCGTAGTTCCATCATCGCAGGTAGAATGCTAGCTTTTAAATTTCTGCCACAGTCTGACGATTTTCTCGTCTGAGGATAACAATCGAATATTAATTGAAAATTTATGATCCCTGTATGAAATCTTTATTTCTTTCATCCATAAAGTGTAAAAAGACTCGTCCAGTCCATCTAGGGTTCTTACTACTTTTGATACCTTTATTATTTTTAGTTGCTCCAGCTTTTTTATTTTTCTATACGTAGAAGAGAGTGGTATATTCAGAGTTGATGAAATCATTTGTGCACTCAACTGTTTTTTGTCGAGCAACTTTATTATTTGCAGTGAAGATTCATCTGTTAGAATAAAAAGAATATCCTTTTCAGTAGGACTATCCTTTTCAGTAGGACCATTGTTCAACTTTTAATCACAGCAATAATCACAAGTACAAATCCGGAAATTTCAGTTATTTCCTCGATCATATTCTGGATATTTTTATCATTAATACCAAGAAGATCACCCAAAAGAGTATCACCTATAACAATTAGAAAGAAACCAAGTGTAAGAAAAAGCATTGGCGTAAACTTCGTTTTCTTATAAGCCTTAGCGGCAAAATATACTAATAAGAATCCGACCAAAACATGGACTATTACGATACCGAAATAGACATCCATTTTATCTAATTAGTTAAATCTTTACCATTACTAATATCTTTGCTATTTTGGTTACTAAACTTTAATGATAGTTTTAAAATATATTAATTAAAATGCCAAACAGAGAAGAATTAATAGTCAGAAAGCTGCAGTAACTCCATCCCATCATTCACAACTTAATTAATTTTCAATGGACTACCACAACTAAGGGAAACCAAGTTAAGAGGAATGTCTTTAAATGCCTAATATATTTATCAAATGGTGAATATGGGAAGAAGTGCCCTTCATTCTTATGTTTTACTATATTGTTTTACTTTGTTGAACTAAAAGGTCCTTTGCTTTCCAGATCCTTATTAGTAAAAACAGTTCCATAGATTGGTGAATCACCGAAATGACTTTCGACTTTAATTGGTTCTAACCAAACTGAGATTACGTTATTGTTAATGATCTTTATCTCGATAGGAACGTTGGTTACTAGACCTTTCTTCATAGTAATAGTTGCAAGGCCTCTGTACGTCTTTGTATCGTTTTCAGTTTGCAGGTCAGTGAGAGAAAGATTTGAAATTTGGTGCTGATGTCTAGCCGAACCGTTTAGCATAATCATGGTGAACGTTGCATCGAATTTTGCCGGATTGGTTTGATTGAAATCTGTCTTTGTCTTGTTTATTAGATTGGTTGCCCAATGACCAGACAATATCCATGATGGAGTGTTGACTTCTTTCATTTGCTGAATGCTTGCGATACATCCATAGCTTGAGCCCTTTTCTGTACTACCGATGTCTGAATATGGCACCGCGTAGGTTAAAACAACCGCCGACGGTGCAACGACGAATATTAATCCCATCAGTAGCAATGGGACCAATCCTTTTTTCATCTTACCAATCCTTTTACTATTTTGAGGTTCCTGAATTTATAAACTGCAACAGTAGACAAGGCTATCGCAGAGATTTGTAGCACCTTTGAGATGATATCCAATTTGCCTACATAATATTCTACTCCGACAATTGGAACACCCACAGTTCTCGATGCAATATATGTCACTATAAGTGCTGCTGACACTACGCCGGAAGAAATGTAGGGCAAGACGCTTCTTTTTGACGTAAAAACCCATGCAGCTAAACCAAAATTAACAAGAGCTATTGCTGAAAAGAACGTTGTTTCAAATAGTTGTTCGCTAGTTTCCCCATCTATTCCAAAAGAAGATGACTCTTTAGCTCCCTGATATTCATCAGAAGCTACAAGACAGTATACAATTCCTATAGAAACGAGTATAGCAGTTAGTGAATAAGGAATAATTTTGTTGTTTACCAATTTAGGATCACTCTAATATCAAAAAAGAAAGTTATGGTAACTTCTCCTTGGCTTGTTCTGAATGTGAAATTGCACCGTTTGTATTACCTTCTTTAAGTGCTTGAATTGCAGCTTCGACGTGTTTCTCGGCATCTACCGAATCAGATTTTCCTTCAAGAGCTGATTCTGCGTGAAGAAGTGCTTTTTTTCCTGCAGATTTATCGTCAGCCTTTATTGCCTTAATCCCTTCATCAAGATTTTTCACTACTGGATTTGATGGTAACGATGTGGCGTTAGTCCCTGTAGTATTGGCTGTTGAGCTAGATGTGTTTGAGCCAACTGTTGGATTCGAATATGTTGTTTGTGCATACGAGCCAACTACATTCGTTACTAATAGTAACGATACTGTTGCGAGTCCCATTAGGACTGCATAAATTGGTTTATTATACATGTCTTAAGGTGCACTTTTCGAACTAATAATAAACTTACTTTAAATCTCACAGAATGAGAATGAAAATAAGGTTTTATAATAGTCAGTTTTCATCATGAAAAGATGTTCTTTTGCTTTTCTTATAACAAATCTGGTGTTTATTGTTCATTTATTCAATATAGAAACGAAAAAATTATAATTTGAATTTCGCTCTTAGTTTAATACCACGCTATATTGTAACTAAAAATGAATTTTTACAGGTTATCCTATTCTATTTCTGAAATTGAAGGACAAATCAAG
>DATEFQ010000048.1:0-30981 GCA_035280585.1 Nitrososphaeraceae archaeon | reverse complement strand
GATTAAATCATGTTTTAAAATACCGATTAAGTAACTTTCATATGCTTAAAGACATCATTTCAAGTTCAAATGACTTTACCTTCAATAAGATAAAAATTAATACCAATATTGATCCATTTGAGATCTTTAAAAAAATTTATTTGCATTATAAGAATGTGTTCATTTTGGAATCCTTAACTGGACCTAAAGAACTATCGGAATTTTCAGTAATAGGATTTGACCCTGAATTTACCATAAAGTGTAACAGAGGGCTATTCAAAATTTGTAAAAAGACAAAAATCGTATACAAAAAGAAAGTGGAGGATCCGCTTTTGGAATTAAGGCGAATCATGCCAATTATTAATGAAAAAAAACTTCGATATATTGGAGGTGCAGTAGGATATGTGAGCTATGAGGCTATAAAATTCTGGGAAGAATTACCACAGAAAAGATCCAATAATTTGTTTGACTTGATGGAATTTGGGATTTATACTGATGGATTAATTCATGATAAATCGGACAATATAACTTACTACTTTCACATTGGAAAAAAATCAAGGCTTAATGAATTAAAAAAAATTATAGATTCAAAGAAACCGATTTTGACAAAGGGTATCACTTATACAAAACCAGTTTCTGAAACTACTAAAAGGAGATTTATTTCCAACGTGAAGAAGGCAAAGGAATACGTGTATGAAGGTGAAGTCTTTCAGGTAGTGATTTCAAGAAAATTTAAATTTCGAATTTACGGTGACCCTATGACTCTTTACCACTATCTCAGAAGACTAAATCCGTCACCCTACATGTATTTTTTTAAACGCAATAAGCGAGTTATTATTGGATCAAGTCCCGAGATGCTCCTTCGGGTAATTAATAATAAGATTGAAACTTTTCCAATCGCAGGAACAAGACCTGTTACCAATAGGGAGAGTGTAAATAGAAAACTAAAAAATGATCTTTTAAGAGACAAAAAAGAGCTGGCTGAGCACACTATGCTTGTAGATTTGGCAAGAAATGATTTGGGTAAAATATGCAAATTTGGCTCAGTACAACCAAAAGAATTGATGATAGTAAAGAGATTCAGTCATGTTCAACATTTGGTATCTCATATAGTAGGTAATTTAGACGATAAATACGACTGTTTTGACGCTTTTAGATCTCTATTCCCCGCAGGTACTGTTTCAGGGGCACCAAAAGTAAGAGCAATGGAAATAATATCAGAACTAGAAAAATCAGCTAGGGGTCCGTATGCAGGAGCTCTAGGTTACTTTTCATTCAACGGATGCTGCGATTTTGCAATAATAATAAGATCATTGTTCATAAACGGAAAGAACGCGTTTATTCAATCAGGCGCAGGGATAGTAATGGACTCTGTTCCAACTAACGAATTCTTAGAAACAGAGCATAAAGCGGGAGCATTATTTTCTGCAATGCATGCCGCACATTCCCTTCCAAAATAATTAGGAGCGAATCAAATCAAAAATTTTTAGACATGCTCCCTTGGATTGATTCTACTTATACTTCTACAAGTTTACTATTATCAAAGGGCTTTGATGCTAACCAAGAATATCTGAAGTAATCTAAGCACCACTCGTGAAATAATTTATTGTTCTCTCTGTTAGCGCTATTCGAGAATGCTCCATTCATGTCAGTTTCGCCCTTGATTGATGGGAACATTACCAATGCACTCTTTTCATTCAAAACTACTGAAACTCTAACTTCATTTGTCATCTTTCTCTCAACTAATCCACTTTTCAGCAGCTCTTGATAATTAATTTGATTTAGAAAGTCCTTTCCTTTTTTTGGTATGATTGCGTTTTTTGGTAAAATATAATTAAACTTAATTTTGTGTTCCGTTACTCTATTTGCGGCTACCTCCATTAGGTCTAGGGGCACTTGTGGAATCATACCATAAATGAATTCTTCAGAATGCCGGTAGAGATCCTTAATTTCTTCAATTACTGCTACCATTCCGGAGATATACCTGCTACTGTCCAGTGATCCAATCCTCTGAACAAATTTCATTGGAAGATCCGCAAAATAGTGATCTGAGAAATAATTCTTATTCTTTGAAAGAAAATTTATAGAGGGAATCTGTGTCATTATGGTATTTCCAAAAGTAGTCAATGAATAGGATCCGTTAGAATCTCTACTTACAATTCCCGCTTCCGTAAGTCTATTAAAATTTCTATGAGCCTCCTGCATAGTTATTCCAAGGTGTTTGGCTATTAGGGTCAAATTCATGCTTGAGTTTGTTAATGCATTAATAATCTGTAGCCTTTGGGAGTTGGATAACTCTATGAAGGTCTTCTCAGATTCTTCAAAAATAGAGCCAATATCTTCCATACCTAATACAGTAGTGCTCATGTTTATAAGTTAATTTTAAAATTACAAACACTGCAATAAGGACCCATGCTTTTATTTATTATGGGATTCTAGCATTTAGGATATCTGTATGTGGAGTTATTCTAAAGCTGGCGTAGACCGAAAAAAAATTAGTAAGATGCAAATGAATATTGGTAAATTTGTATCTAATTCTCATATTGGATTTGAAAATAAGAATTGGAAGGTTTTGTCCAGATTTGGGCATTACGCAGGATTGATAGAAATTGATTCCAAAGTTATTGCTTTGCATACTGACGGAATTGGGACCAAAATAATTATTGCACAATTGGCGAAAAAATTTGATACACTAGGCATCGATTGTGTTGCCATGAACGTTAATGACATAATATGCGTGGGTTCTGTGCCAGTTGGTTTCTTGGATTACATCGCACTGAAAAAACCAGACGATTACCTTATAGGAGAACTATTCAAAGGACTATCAAAAGGAGCAGATGAGTCTAATATTGTAATAGTGGGTGGCGAGACAGCAATACTTAAAGATCTGCTTAATGAAAGAGTAGAAAATACCTTTGACCTCGTTGGAACTGTCTTTGGTGTATCTGATAAAAAAAAATTAGTTATGGGGAATAAAATAGATCAAGGTGACGTAGTTATAGGATTGGAAAGTAATGGGTTGCACTCAAATGGGTATTCACTTACACGCAAAGTGTTATTACCGAAGTACAAGCTAAACGGTACTCATCCATACCTTGAATCATCAATAAGTGAAGAACTACTAAAGCCTACGAAGATATATGTTAAGCCTATACTTAATGTACTTAAGGAAGAACGGAGTGCGATTCACGGGCTTGCACATATAACGGGCGGTTCATTCAGCAAACTAGCAAGACTGAATAAAAATGTAAATTTTATATTGGATAATCTACCGCAACAAGCTGGAATTTTTAAACTAATTCAGGAGGCAGGTAAAATATCATCTAAAGAAATGTACTCCACATTCAACATGGGTATTGGATTTTGTATCATTGTATCAAAGTCAAAAGTGGATAAACTGATGCAAATGTTAAACAAATCCAAACTAAAATGTCAAGAAATAGGATATATCACTAAAGGAACAGGCGCTGTATCCATAACAGCAAGGGGAAAGAAGCACTTATTGGTTGGTTAATCAAACACGGAAAATATTTTATGACCAGACAATATTTGAAATAAATCTTAAATTTTTCTCATGACGCGATTCCGGAACCGATAAGTCGCCATCTGTCCGCTATTCTTCTACTTAATGCAACCCTGTTGTGAGCAATCATGCATACTGGTTTCCTCAATTTAATTTCCACTTTATGATCTTTTATATGAGTAACGGTACCAAGTGTCGCAGCAGTTCCAATATTCAATCTCAATGTTTCTTTTATTTTAACCGGTTCAACCTTTACCATTTCTTGTGTTCCAACTGCAGTTTCAAATAGATTCAGTTCTATTGTTATATCGTTGATGTCTGGAGGAAGTGAGCTTGGAAGTCCAACTAATGAACCAATTAACGAATCACTCTTTACTAAATAGGGATCTAAAGTTGTACCAAGTGCTACTAAACCGCCAGGTTTTACAACTTTGACAATTCCTGCACCAGTCCCCAGGGACGAAATCTTTGACATTATGGGTTCGTATTTTCCATTCTTTTCATCATAGAGTCCAGGACGTATTTCAATTTCATCACCAGTCTCAAAATCGCCTTGGATTAATGATCCACCAATCACCCCGCCTTTCACTTCACTTATTGAAAGTCCGGGTTTGTTAATATCAAATGATCTTAGCACATGCATTAATGGTTCAGTATTTTTAGATCTTTCAGGCGTTTTGATATTTGATTCGATAGCTTCTATTAACGCATCAATATTTAATTTATGTTGTGCAGAAACGGGAATAATTGGTGCGGTATCAGCAATGCTTCCATTAACAAAATTCTTTATTTGTTTATAATTTTCCATCGTTTCCTCATATGATACCAAATCAACCTTATTTTGTACGAGAACAATTTGTTTTATACCTAGAGTTTGTAGGGCTAGTAAATGCTCTCTTGTTTGTGGTTGCGGGACCTTTTCATTCGCTGCAGTCACTAATATTGCACCGTCCATTAAGGCAGCTCCTGAAAGCATATTTGCCATTAAACTTTCATGACCCGGAGAATCCACAAAGCTAACTACTCGTTGGAATTCAGATTCTTTTCCACAGTTTTTGCACTCAGGTTGAGTAGAGTAGCAGACAGGCGGAGGACAGTTTCTGCATTTGTAAAAAGCGGCATCAGCATATCCCACCTTAATAGTAATTCCTCGTCTTAACTCTTCACTATGGCCACTTGTCCAAACCCCTGTTATGGATTCTACTAGTGTAGTTTTTCCGTGGTCAACATGACCCGACGTACCTATATTCACACAAGGCTGATAGCCATATTGGTTGACGTACCAGTCTGGTAGAGTTTCCCTCCAATGCAATATGTATAATGAATTTTGACAGTGATATTAATTTAATCAATGATGCTATTAGCTAATTATTTTAAGTTATAACGAAAAATTGGATATTCTATTCATTAGGTCCTTTGGAACCGGACGTATCATCTTCTGGGGTAGACTTTTCAACAGTAATGGGTAGGTTTCCTTCCAAGAGTAAACAATTTATCTGGTATATCTCTTCTGTAATCATATTCCCTCTAACGAGTTTTCTCCTTCTAATCCCCTTACGACTATCCCTCATCCCAGCTCCTTCAGATAATAATACATATTTTTTTACACCACCATGAACGTCTTTTCGAATAGGTGTGCCAGATTTATCACTACCTCCTCTTAATTGAATTTTACCTGAAGAAATGCCAACTACTGAAGCGTCGACAATTTCTCCAACCCTTAAACCAACTAGAGGTTGTGCCTCTTTGTCCATTAATTCCTTGCTAATACTTTTACCCTTTTTATCGGAAACAATTACTTTAAACTGTGTCACTATGAATTCAACCTTTATAAACGCTTTAATTAATCTTTTCGGACCAAATCGTAGATACTTTATTAAATCATGGTATGGGAACATGCCAAGTGGAAAACGAAACGAAAAAAAATACAGGGAATGAGAAAAAATGCCTGCGATGCGGCTTCGATATGTTTAGTATTCAGAGCTGTCATTTAAGGTGCGACAACTGTGGATCTGAGTTAACCTGTTCTGATAAAGGATCGTTTTGGTAAACTAATTTAACTGCTCCGACTCTGAATTGCAATGGCGCTAACACAAGCTGATCTAATTTATTGCACGATCTGCAGCATTCATCCGTTACCATCAAACTGAAAATTATCCGCCATATTTTCAGCTTTCGATTTCATGATTTCTATATAATTTTCGTAGTTATCCGTATAACCGCAACTTTTGCAGTCCACTATAGTCATATCATCGCTTACCTCTGCTTTGGAATTGCACTTTGGACACTTCGCAGCTAACAAATCCAACTGTAATTCGCCCATCATTTTATTATAGTTTTAGTATTTTCTTTTCTATATTGGTATCTGACCCAGTAGAGGTGTCGCTTTTACAATTAAGATCTCTGATGTAGGATTATTCTGGATTTTATTAAAATCAGCTTTGGAGCATGAAACTATTATAACCTTCTTTTCACTGGAATAATAATCAAATCTAGAATCCTGCCTCTCTACATCTCCCACATAATCTCTCAACCTAGATTCCAATCTAGAGATTATCTCTAGTCTGTCCCCTCTCATTTCATTAGGATCAAATGTCCACGAAATGATAGCTTTTGTTTTACTTGCCTTCAATTCAAATTTCTTTAGAATGATTTTAATTTGTTCTGTCAAGTGCTTTATATAATTTTCAATGGTGGCTATATTGCCCTTCACCAGTAGAGTCAGCGGAGAAATTCCACTTAGGGATGATAATATTGTGTTCAAGTCAAATAATCCACTTACAAGATCATCGAGATAAATCTCATCTACGGATTCTAACTCCATCATTTGAGACTGAAAACTACGGTCAGCAAATTTACAAATTTCAAAAATAGGAGACATCAATCCATAGTGTTTTAATATTCTTATACAATAGATATATTCCGCAGACTCAATATCGAATGTCTTAATTACACTGCTGGGAAATAGTCCATTTAACAAATTTACGAAGACTGAATTCAATCCAGATTTTGTTCCAATTATAGTTTCAAATATGGTTGATGATATGGGACTCATTGGCATGTAATAATAGAAAATGTTCTTTCCGACGCTAAGACCAGTCCGACGTTCAATTAGCATTATGTTTTCATTATTCACACCGAACCCTGTAGGAACTGTATAAATTATGGAGCTATCCTTGTTCACATGCTTTATCACATCCTGAAATTTAGATACAATGTGACTTTTTGCGTCCGGCCATGATTTTCTTATCCTTGGAGTAAAAAAGACAAAAGACGCGTTATTTATGGCGACATCGAAAGGCTCAAAATCCAAAAGTGTTTCATCCTGGATAAATGAAGTCACACTAGAGTAGGTCTTTGCAATGTCTGGCTTAAGAGTAATCGCCATCCCCGATGAATCATCAATAATTGAAACATGTATACCCTTAGTGGAAATATGAGACGCTATTTTGTATCCTTCTGTACTTAGGCCATAGACAGCTACCTTCAACGTTTCAGCATTCATTGACATTATCCTCTCCAAATGGCATATCCATGTATCTGAACCAAAGTTAAAATTGGTTGAAGAAAAGTTTTTTCCATTAGGCCACAAATACAAGATTATTGAAGATCTGGTTTGATGTATTAACTCCAAAACAAGTTATGTTTTTCAAACACGCTGTAGATATTCTAAAAGCGAAAAATCACGAGCTCCTCTCTACTGGAAGAAACTATCGTGAATGTGTAAAATTATCCAAACTTAAAAAATTTGACCTAAAACTCGTAGGAAGATATGGTGGTATGTCAAAATATGATAAACTCAGAGCTAGTTCTAGTAGAATTTTTAGTTTGGCAAAAGAGATAAACAAATTCCAACCCAACCTTTGCATTAGCTTTTCATCCCCAGAAGCAGCAAGGGTTGCATTCGGCCTCGGGATTCCACACATTACGTTTAGCGATTCTCCTCATGCTTATGCTGTTCAAAGGCTAACAATTCCATTTGTTAATTATCTTTTATGTCCTTGGATTATTCCCTACCATGCATGGAAGAATACAGGAATCGCTAAAAATCAAATTATGCATTATCATGCACTTGACCCTGTTGCGTGGATAAGAAGAGAAACAAAAAAAAGTAATCCAGCTAATGTAATAAAACGATATAAACTATCGAAAAGTAGTACTATTCTAATTAGACCTGAAGAAACTAAAGCATCATATTTGTTGGAGAAGAATAATAATGTAAATAAAATTTCAGAAGCAATAATTAGGAATTTTCATGATACATCCAACATTTTGATCTTATGTAGATACCAAGATCAAATAAGGGAATTCAGTGAAAAATATGGTGATAAGATCAAAGTACTGGAAAACGTAGTCGACGGATTAGAGCTCATGTCTGTTGTGGATATTTTTGTTGGTGGAGGAGGTACTATGACTGCAGAATCGGCATTGATGGGAAAACCAACTATTTCGATTTCGCCAATCAAGTTCTATGTTGATGATTACTTAATCAAAACGGGTCTGATACACAAGGTTGCTAATTCATCTCAAACTGTAAAATTATTACTTCATATGCAAAATGATAATAAATTTAAATCAATTCAAAAGAAACGTGCAAATCGCATACTGAATCAAATGGAAGATCCAATGTTAAAGCTGATCAAAATTGTTGATAAATTCGTATCTTTATAAATCAGATATTCTATAAAAAAATGCCCGGCAGCCCGGTAGAGAATCAAAAATTCACTGATTGTAGTGGCCAAGCATAGAGGCCTTTGGAGCCTTTGACCCCAGTTCGAATCTGGGCCGGGCTAATAATTTTTACCACATTTCTCTATGAAAACATAATCAATGCTAGGTAAGTCCAAACGTAAAGTCGATGCAGATAATCCCAACGTGTTTTATGCTCCGTGGAGAATCTGAAAAAATTTTGACTAAGGCTATTTCAGGCGAAAAAATTCTACAATAATATAATTTATTTTAAACAATAAAACCCATCATAAGTTTAAACAATAAACCATCCATAAATTGTACAAGTGAAAAATCCCTTTTGTCTTTTAAAATACAATATTTCTATTCAAAGATTATATTCTTTGGTGGTATCGATAAGTTGGTTGATATTAGAAAAGAGTTGTAAAAATCTTAATCCTTTTTCAGTAATCTTGTATAAGTGTTCGTCCTCTTCCAGTTTTATTAAATCATTATCGAGCATTATGGACAGATATTTTTTGAGTTGATAATGTGAGAGAAAGGATTTGTACATTATTGTAGTGATTCCCACGCCTTTTGGAGTATTTGCAGATTGTAAAATGGATGCAAAAATATCAGTCCTGCTTCTGTATTTCATTTTATATGCTTTTATAAATACAAAATCAATTTTAATATGTCTTGTGGATGAACATATGGAGTAGACACACGTGAAATATTCATGTAAAAAGTAATAAGTAAATGAAATAACTTAATTTCTAGATTTGGAAGACTCTCAGATAAAATACAAAATAACTCAACTATCAGATAATGGCATCAACATAACACTTTCTTTGATTGAAGATATCGAACTAGAATCAGTCTCACAACAGCAATTGATGCTAGAAGCTGTGGACAGATCCATATCGGATGATGAAGTTAAGAAGCAAATTAAGCCCATTCTTGAAGCGATCCTTCGCTCCCAACCTCAAACTGTTATCAAAACTTATCCAAAGACAACAATACAAATTAACATGCCTCGAAAAAAATATGAAAAAATCGGCAGTCCTGGTGTAGGAGCTAATATTTTGATTGATCTAAAACCCGATACCACATAGAATCTCTCATTCTGCAGTTGACTTGCAGGAGTTAAGTCGAATTGTCGGATTAAATTGCTCGCTATCAACTCGATATAATTTAAAAAATATTATGTATGATGAATTTCAAAATTACACGGTGTACATGATACCCCCGGACACTATTGGAACCGCGTCTACGTTAGCAACTTCTTTTATCCTGGCTATCAACGCATTAAACCAGAGACTGTCAATGCCCTGGCTCCATATGGTTATTTTCTTGTAATCTCTTTTTAATCCATCATGGAAAAAACCGTTACAATCTTCTACAGTAATATTGTTGTACTTTTGACTTATTTCATCAATCAGGTCTTTAGCTTGATTTACTAAGTACACTATTGTTAGAGTGGGAAAGGGAATTGTGTTTGTAGACGTTGAAGAAATATCTTCTGCCATCCTTTTTCAAGTAGTTATTTTAATAAGTTCAATATCTTGTTTTCGTAGTAATTTCATCAGTAAAGTTTTGTTCATTATTTTTTTTTTAAATATTTATTGTGATTTGACCTAAACATAGATATATTTCGGGTTCACTACATCATCAATGAATGACGTTGACTTTTTGAACCGTCTGTTGACAATAAATCCATCTCTTAGATTTTCAGGATTGGTCGAAAAATCTGGTCACCTTTGCGCCAGTGTAATTCGGGAAGGAATTAATGAACATCTTAAAGGCAGAAATCCAGAAATAAGTTACTCTCAATCTGCGTATATCGTCGAATTAAGAAAGATATTTGAAAATGAGTTAGGGAGCCTTAAGTCTGTGATTTACATTTATGATAAGGTAGTAATGTTTAGTATTCCAATAAAAAATCACATAGTTGTTTTTTCCACAGATAGGAATATCAATATTGAAACTGTCTTCGAGCAAGCACAAGCATTTATAATTGATTCTGAAACCGAGTTAGATTTGGAGCTTGATGTGAAAAATATTAGCCAGGATAAAAAGGAAAGCGTTAGAAATTTGTATGATTCTGGAATATCTGAAGAATTAATTGCAGAACAGGTAGACCTAAATTTAGCAACTGTCAGGGCATTGATAAAAATTATAACTGCGAGTACAAAATAGTTTAATTCAATTTTTTAAAAAGTTTCGATAGTGATCTTAGAATTTGACATAATTTAATCCGAAGACACTATCAAAGGATCCATACTGTATAATTTGGATAGATCGCTCAATCACCACTACTAAAATATTGATACTTTATGCAATAATGCAAACTATGTTTTGAGCAAATTTAGGATTTTTTCGAATTTTTCACGGCTCATATCCATTTTATAATCTTTGATACATCTAATGCTATGACTTGTGTCATTATTTATCATTCCTTTCAGTCTAGTGAAAATTGGACCTTGTAGAAAAATTCCCTGAGAAATGCTAGTTACATTACTGGTTCTTCTTCTCGTACTCGATGTTTCAAAGTCCAAAATAGTGGGGTTTCCCTCCTTGGATATTATAATATGACGATCAGCTCTGTTTAACTGACCATGATCAAGCTTTAGACAGTCTAATAAAAAACTTTGTTCAAGTATTGAAATAGTACATTTTACAATTCTATGTATATCAGTATTTTTTCGACCATACCAATCTAGAATATTTAAGCCCTTGACAAATTCCATCAATATAAAATTTTCAGAATAATTTACCAGAAAAGGACCAATTCCGATGGAATTGGCAAGAGATTGATGTACTACTTCATCATACATGTTGATTCTATTAGCGTCAGTCCTCCTTATCTTTAAAACAAAAAATTTCCTTCTATTTTTAACTAATGTAACTAGCCCAACAGAACCCTTACCAAGTATGAATATATTATGCAATTGCACTTTACCAAAGGAGAATATAGAGTTAATATCCAAAGATAATAACTCTCGCATCCTGCCGTCAAAGGTATTATGATCATATGAGGGATAGGTTATTAAAAATTTTAATTTTTCCCTATTTTTGCTGACTAATAAATTCTCCATTACTAACCATTTGCTCAATAGCGTTGTAAATAAAACTGCTCAGCTTCCGCTCATTTGCCATATAAATGGAGTAACCATTTTTAAGATCTAACGAAATGCCATTTTGGGATCCACAATCTATGTCGTTTTGAATTATTTGACGTGCGTATTGTTTTATTGAAGTCATTTTCCTCTGTTCAATACTTACAACTCTCATGTCATCAGTCCATATCATAATGGATTTCTTTATCCTCTTCTTGATAAATGAATCAGTTTCGCTTTTCAGAAATATTTTTGGTCCCGAATTGAGGTTTATTTTAGAAAGTATTGGAAATTTAATCATAAAGATTAATACTGCTCGTTCTCCCTCATCAGTAAAACAAAAATTCTTGATTATTTCAAATCCTGTAATTGAGAGTTGTCTTGAGATGCTTGTTAGTCTCTTGTTAAGCTGCCCCCACAATATATCGGGACTTCTTTTCTGTATTTTGAAATCAATTATTAACAAATTTGAACTAATATAACTTATTTTTTTTTCATTAGACCTGTGAGGTTTCATAAAAAATTGCTTAGAAGGTGACTTCAGAAAAAGTCTCGATGCCAGAACAAATTTTGAAAGGCACTCTTTAGATATTGCCGCACCAAGATTTCTATTTGAATCAATGGGATCAATTATTACTATCGGACTTGCAAATTTTTCTACTGCTTGTTTATCTGGCGGATTTAGTGAAACGACGTAGTTTGGTGTTAAGTTGGCAAATGCTTGGAGAACATTTTTGAATGATCCATAGTTCAAAACAAGTACTTCTGTCACATAACCGCTAAATCCAGAAATGGATATTTGAGAACCATATATGCCGATTGATTTTAAGAATTTTTTTAGCACCCTTACTTCACTTTTTAAAAATTCGTTTAGCTTTGTTTTCATAAAAATAGTATGGAATGGGGATCTGTCTGCGGCACTTTTCCAATTATTCTTTTCAACCTTGTAGCAAGGTACTATGTTTATTCTGATTCCATTCACTTTTCCCTCTACATATGGATGTTCAGAATATCGTAAATAAGGTCTGTATTTTTTTAATGCATAAAAACCGATCGATTTACCTAGTTCCTCAAACTCATATCGTTGCACAATTGGATCTATCATTACAAAAAAGTCTATGTCAGTATCATTTTCAAGCCATGTACCTTTGGCAAATGAGCCTCCGATTATCACTTTTAGGACTCTTTTGTCGTTAAAGTTTGCAATTTGATTTTGTATTTCCTTTGATATTTTTTCTAATTTTTTCTGTTTTGATAATGACGGAACGGATAATACCGATATCAATTGTGTCACGTCGTCTAATGTGTTCATTTGCCCTTCACCGAAATTATGTTCTCATAAATAGAACCGTAATTTGTGATTATGCTCTTCTTCACAGAAATTGTATCTATTATATCATTAATAATGAATTTGGATTCAATCTTATTTAAATTCAATTTTTGGTATACCTTCTTTGTCCTAAATAGGGTTATGTGTGGTATTATCTCTTTTTCTATCTCCTTATGTAATTTTAGGTCTAGTTCTCCTAATTTGGACGTCACTGTATTTGACATCTCATTAAATGAACGCTTTGATGTTTCATCTAACCCGATCCATACAATTCTGACATTATTACTATTAGGGAATACTCCGATCCTGTCGTAAATGATCCGAAAAGATTGAAACTCGATCTCACCTATTTTAGCTACTATCTTGTTAAGTATTGTATCGTTAATTTCTCCGAAGAACACTAGAGTAAAGTGAAAATTTTCGGGCCGTACAAGTTTTAGAGTTTTATAATCCATTTGCAAATAGGTAACCAAATTTTGTTGAATCTTTTGAATTTCTTTTTTTTTGTAAATGTCTGCGGCGACAAACACTCTTTGCACTCTAACAAATTATCTATTTAACTAATATTAAAAAATTCAGAATTCAAATTACCGTATTAAAAATTGCAAATCTTATAGTATATCTAACAATTAGGCCTTAGAATAAAGTTCTCATTTAACAATATGGGAGATACGAAGGCTAGGGAGATGAAAAAATGAGTATTTTATTAGAGGGTCCAGTCGCAACAACAAACTTTACAAAATCCACATATGGCGTATCTAAGATCTATTACATTTTACTAATATCAGCGGCAATTAGTATTGCATCAATTTTGCTGACATATGCCGGAATTTCATATAAAGAAGGAATAATAAAAGAATACTCGGAGCGTAGAGATAAAAAAACAGGTGTTGAGCATCAAGGAATGTATCAAAATCCGGAACTATTCAAATTGGCACTATCGTACTCTGACATTAGATAAAACAGAATGTTTCTCTAAATTTCTTTATTTCAGAACGATTGATGTTAGACTTTTCTGAAATTTTAAGTCATATTATTAGTATAAGCACGACCATATTAAAAATCTGAACAAATTTGAATTTAGCATGCTATTCTGATAGTCACCAACGATATCGCTTAGATTATCTCCAATCATAGGAAAAATTAAATAATTTATTGAAACACATTTTGAATATGTTATTTGGTAGGAACAAGTTAAAGGAGGGCGATTATGTATTCATATCTCAGGAATATTCTGAGAAAATAAGGCTTATTATAGGAAGGATTGTTCGTTTGGTTGGTTCTGTCGCAAGAATAAGAGGTTCATATATTATACCATTGGGCCTGCTCGAAAAAGTTACTTCTGGCAGAGGTGAGGGAAGACCAAGACAAGTTCTTGAAAATCCCGATCCAAATAATTGTATTTTCCTACTAATTGATAATGTTGAAACTGGCAATATTGACGAGGAAATTGATATAACTTCGGCAAAAATGAATTGGATAAATGAGGAAAGGTTTCACGTACTTGATGGATGGATAAAAGAAAATCTTCCTGAACTCTTTGCTAATGTATTAAGAGCTGCATCTATTGAAGATCGAATGCAGGCTAGATCTATATTATTGGAAAAAATGAACTCACTGTATGAAAGGGATTTAAAGGACCACATGTATGCTGTTGCAAGAAGTACCAAAATATTATGATTTGAAAGTTTTATATTATGGTCAAGGATAGAGCATTCATAAAATGGAATACGTATATGCTGCATTGTTATTACACAAATTAAACAAGGATATCACCGAAGATACTGTAAAAAATGTCATAAAAGCTACGGGAGCAAATCCAGATGAAGTTAAGGTAAAGGCGTTGGTGGCAGCCTTGAGTGAGGTGAACATAGAGGAGTCTCTTAAATCAACTCCGATGGCCATGGCAGTACCCGCAACTGTGCCTACAGCATCAGATAATACGCAAGCAAAGGATGAAAAGAAAGAAGAGAAAAAGGATGAAAAGAAAGAAGAGGAAGCTCTAGAAGGATTATCCTCTTTATTCGGTTAGGACTTAACTTTTTTACTACTTTTTTACATTTAGACCTTCTGTATTTTCTATTAGAAATTATTTCGCGATGAAAAAGTCATAAAACCACTTAATTACGCATATTATAGCACGACTGAGAACTTTAGATTTACTAATGGTTGAATTCTGTCGAATTAGCTGTATGAGTATCCCTTGTTCTTTAGCAAAGCTGCTAGATTGTTAGCTTTCATTGCTGACAATGAAATGATTTGTCCTGTGGTCTCTTTTGATAAATAATTTGCTTCAAGCGCCAAGGATTGGGCATGTCCAAGCGCCTTTGGTAATAGAAATTCCATGGACTCTTTCGTAAAATAAATTGATTCAACTGCAAGTGATAAAGACTCATTATATGATCTGTTTAATTCATTTCTAAATTCATGTAGATCAATTCTTAAATCATTTTCAGCAAATACTAACTTATCTGCAAGAGCATAGTTTACCACAATTCCTGCTTCAATTGGCTTTATGTTTAATTTTGATAGTAGAGACGCTAGTTTGGTAGAAATTGTATCACCTGGTTTCGCGACAACTGTATCTTTACTTACCCATATTGTTCCTTGATCAATTTTTGTAGGTACGTTAGCTTCTTTGAATTCAGATAGCACTGGACCGGGAGTTATTCCAGTATCGCCTGATGGAATGGTTATTTCAGTTTTTGTAACGTCTCCGCCTTTTGCTGCTAGAAATACCTTATTTTGATCGAATATGAGATTAAGTTTGAAAGGACTAATATTTGTAAACATTAGTGCACATTGCTCCTCTAATTGGGAACTCAATTTGTCAATTCCCTCTATGTCAGATATATTCTCAAATGCCTTTTGTGTTACTCTATTTTTAATTACTTTGATTATGATATCCTTGTGGAATTTTTTCCGTATCATCATTAGTTGTGTTGCTCGAACTTTGTTAATTTTTGAGAGTGCAATAACCTTATAAGATTTTGGGAGTTCAAGCATTTGTTTATGCAGTTCTTGTTTTCCCTTTGGATAGCTCGTCCTCGTATGTTTTTTTGATTCCAAAGTATATCGCCTTACTTTTGTTTATCTCCTACTGTCGAAGCCCTTGATGGATTGCTCATTGTGAACTTTATGGACATATCACGGATATTCTTGTCCCCCTGAGGTAATTTTTTTTCAATTGCAGCTATTATGGCAAGTGCATTTTTTACAAGATGATCATCTTCCATTTTTTCGTCACCTATCTTTGCAGATATATTAAGTTGATTCTTTGTCCTTGCTCTGACAGAGCCCCTGAACCTTTCTGCGATGTTCTCTATTGGAGCTCCATAAGAAATTGGCGATGGCATTTTACCCTTAGGGCCCATAAACTGTCCTAAGGAGCGACCAACACTAGACATGAGAGAAGTGTCAGCCAAGAAGAAATCGTATGCTTTTACAACCTTTCTCGCATCCTTTTTATTCGTCGCAAGCCTGTCTAGTTCATCAGGATCAATGACTCTATCCACTTCAGCCTTTTTAGCCCTCATTCCCATATCTCCAGACGCAAATACGCATATGCTTGAAGATTTGGTTGTTTTATTGGGCAGGCTTACTACTTCATTTATACTAAATCCTTTCTTGACATCAATGTCCTTTAATATAAGGCTCAATTCTGCGGATTGGGTGAAATTGCGCTTCTTAAATCCATCACGCGCATTTTTAATCATATTTTTTAACACATTATCATTAAGCATAATTGAAAATTTTAGATTTTAAGCCACTTATAAACGTGAGTTGTTTACTAATTCAGTAATTTTTAACTTATGAGTAGTTATTTGTAGTGTTTGGTTTTACTAAGAGCAAGATAATAAATTATTACTTGAATAACTTAAACACTATAATTATTTGATTATCATTGTGGATGCCTGCAAGAGCGGGCCCGGAGGGCTTCGATCCCTCGACTTCCGGCTCTCTCTGTTAGAAAACTTAGAAGGCAGGCGCTCTATCCAAGCTGAGCTACGAGCCCATGGGCTTTGCGATATTTAGCTATCCTTAGCAAGAGAGAAAAATAAATATTGACTTATAAACTGTTCAAAAAATCATGCGTTTTCTTATAATCTTAAAAAATTAAGGAAGTGAATATATAGGGAATTTTAGCCCGAGCATTTTTGGTAAGGAGCTGAATATTGAAATCATCATGCGCGCAGAATTCATTTATAATTTAGTATTTGAATGTTGAAAAGAGAGTAGATTATTGTCTATTATCTCACCATTTCGTTACTTTGATAACTTCAAAAGCTTCGGCGAATTTAGAATTGATTTGATATCCCCTAAAAGAACACCTTCCAAGAACAGCTGGTACCCAAATTTCACCACAACGAACGAACTGAGAATGGAAACACTCTAGAGCTTTTTTCTTAATTTCGATTGTTTCAGATATATTTACGAACAATTGCGGTCTAAATGAATTTTCAGTAATGCCTCCTGGTATTGTAGTTTCATACATGAAAATGTTATCTTGATCTCTACATGCTGAGATAACACTTTTAGTTAAAATTTGATGATCCTGATGAGAATCCCCGTACCATTGGGTGAAAACTGAGTCTGGTTTATTTTTTGTAATCAATGAATCTATTAACGTAACTAATCTTCTCCCAAATACCATTTCCTGTGGTGAAAGGTCAAGAAATATAGGAGATTTACATCCCATTACTTTAGCTGATAACATTGATTCCGACTTCCTTCCTTCCTTCGTATCTGATTTTACAAAATTTGGTAACGTAGCTATTATTGGCTGTACGTTATAACCCATCGAAGACAACTTAGCTATGGTACCACCCATACCGATCTCTAAATCATCTGGATGTGCTCCGAATACTAGAATTGATTTAGGTTCCATACAACAAGGTTAAGATAATTTTCCTATTTATGAACTGTTAATGGCCGGGGGAACCAGTCCGTAGCCTCTTAGCTCCCTGAATCTCCTGTAATCCTTATCAACTTCCATGGCTGCCATCAGTATCTTGCTTTTAATTGATTTTGATGATTGCAAAAACATTTTTGTATCTTTGGGTAAACAATGCCCTCCAACTCCATCACGTGGTTCTAGAATCTTTACATTCCATTTAGTATTCAAGGCTTGTCTCAACTCACCAAAGTTCACATTATTTGCTTGGCAGTAAAGGTAGAGATCTTCAGAAAATGCTATTTGCATATACCTATCAGCATTTTCAATAATTTTAGTCAACTCTGCGATTTCTATTCCAGATACAGGATGCATAGGAATATCAAGGCTGTTGATGGGTTTAGCATTAGGGCTATTATTATTGGCTATTACTTGTTCAATCACTAGAGCTTTGTCATTTTTATTGTAGAACTGCATGGCTATTTTCAGACAGCAATCGCTTACGCCGCCTATTACTCTGACCTGGTTGACCCCATGAAGCTCCTCTTCAAGAGCATACCACCTATGAGGGGCATGTGCCACATGAACTCTGTGGTTTAACATTTCAAATATTTTCTTTGAGGTGCCTTTTGGCACTGTACTTTCTATAGAAACAAGTGAACCGTTTTTAGCTTCTCTCGAAATTTTTTGGGCTATTGAAAAGAGGTTATCAACATTGGGAGTATATTTGTCATTTTGATCGTGCGTAGAAACACACAATATAAAAACATCAATGTCATCAAATTGTTCAATACTTTTAATTCCATATTTTTTTTCAGCATTTTCTACTCTTAGCTGATTGATATCATACCCAAACGTTTCGAACCCTTTTTCCTTTACGTACTTTGCAACAGGCAAACCCAATTGCCCAAGACCGATAACTAAAACCTTTTTTATTGCAGCTTCTGATTCAATATGCATTTTTGGTAATATTATGAATTCAAAATATAATTATTAAAGCCTTGAGATGGAATAAAGCGTAAGTTAATCACTAAAGAAATTTCTATCTTGTTCATATAGAACTTTATCCATGTTATAGTGTAAAATAGTAAGATCATAATCTCAAGAGAAATTCTAGATGTTAGCATTATTTGGTATTTACTTGCTAGATATAAATAATCAAGGAAAAATAATAGATGTGTGATAAGAATTGGTCTAATAGGCAAGACAAATACTGGTAAAACTACTTTTTTTAACTCTGCAACCTTAGGAAATGAAGAAATTGCAAATTACCCCTTTACAACAAAGAAACCAATTCATGGAAATGCACATGTGATTACGTTATGTGTCCATAAAGAATTTGGATTAGTGGACAATCCAAGGAATTCACTATGCAAAGAAGGATGGAGATTTATTCCTGTTGAACTGATAGACCTTCCAGGTCTTATAAAAGGCGCATGGGAGGGTAAGGGCCTGGGAAACCAGTTTCTATCTGTCGCTGCACAATCCGATGTATTACTCCATATAGTTGATGCGTCCGGTAGCATAGATGCGTCTGGAAAAATTGCAGAAGCCGGAGCAGGAGATCCGATTGCAGATGTATCGGATATTGAAGAAGAACTGGTTTTATGGTACTTGAAATTATTCGAAGGAAATCGGGAAAAAATTTCAAGAATGACCAATTCAGGATTGGACACAGCCCGTGCGGTTACTGAAATATTTGGAGGAATAGGCGTTAAGGAATGGCATGTAAAAAAATCAATCAGTGAAAATAATATTGCAGACAAGAACATCCATGAACTGGATTCTGATGAGACTAGAAGATTTATTTCTACATTGAGAGAGATATCAAAACCCTCACTAATAGTTGCAAATAAAATAGATCTTCATCCTGCTGCAGAAAATTTCAAGAGACTGCGTGAACACAATAAACATATGTTTGTAATTCCATCAAGTGCCGACGCTGAACTAACTCTTAGGAGGGCTCAGAATAGAGGATTGATAAAATATTCTCCTGGAGATGAAATATTTGACATTTACGAGAATACGGTGTTAAATGAGAAACAAAAGTGGGCGCTTAATTTTATTAGGAAAGACGTCTTAGGTGAGTATCTTAGAACTGGTGTACAATTTGCATTAAATATCGCCGTTTTTAAGTTATTAAATATGAATGTGGTTTATCCGGTATCAGACCCAAATCGGTTGTCGGATAAAAAAGGTAACATACTTCCCGATGCTTTCCTCATGAAAAATGGGTCAACTGTGCAGGATCTTGCGAGCGAGATACATACGGAATTATCTAAGGGCATTGTTTATGCAGTGGACGTTAGAAATGGATTAAGATTACCTGGAGAGTATCAAATAAAGGACAGAGACGTATTATCTATAGTTTCGACCATGATTAAAAAATGAAAACACTAAATGAAGCTCTATGTCCTATCTGGTATCTGAACGTGTCTTATTTCGGGTCAAATTAAGTTCCAATAGGTCTATAGGCCACGTTTGACGTAGAGGAGAAATGTGTAGGGCACAAACGGTCATTTTTTTGACACAAAGACTTTCGAGTATTGCCTATACAAGAAACAGATAAAATTTGGAATTAACATCATGTTGATTATTGCATGGAAGTCCTATTACTTGGCAAGACTTACCTTTCAACATACATATTGACATATGTGATTTATTTTTTATAATCACTTAAAATATCTCTATACCTCGCATCTTTATACGCAATGTACTTCACATATTCTCCATAAGTCATTTCAAGTTTACAAAATTCACACTTTACAATACTAAAATCGTCAGAAAGCTCTGCAGGTTTCTTACAATCTGGACATACAATTTTCATGATGCTACTATCCACCTCCAGCAAATAAGCGTTAATAGTCAACAGGGGAAAACTAGTATTTTTGTATTAGATTGCCCTTAGTTGCTTGACTATTGGTTGCCTTGCCTTGCGGAAAACCCTAAATCCACAAATGCACTTTATTTCAGGTAGCTTGGAAAGTTCTTCGTTGGAAACCGGAGTACCACATCTCATACACTCGTAAATCACATTACCAATTGTCTTTTCATTTTCCATAGTTATTGTTGTTTAGATTGAAATTTATTTGTTTTTCTAATATTTAGAATGCAACTCGATCTTAAGTCTACCGGGAGTAGAGTATTCTACCTTCCAAATTTAGCTTAGTGACCTCACTATCGCATCTTTTAGTTCCCCTATGCATCCCTTTACATCTTTCGGTTCGGTTTTCAATTTTGCTCCTGATGCATATTCATGGCCGCCACCTTCCACTAGGAGAGATGCTATTTTTCTACATGAAATTTTATCTGTATTTCTCCTGATGCTAACTTTTCCAGTTTTATTAAAGAGTAATGCTAGGTCAATCTTGCTGTTGGTGAATAGCTCATGGGAAAATAGGCTTGTTTGAACGTAGGGGTATGTAAAAACAAAAGCCACATTAAACGATAGAATTTTCAAAATTTTTAGAGTTTTCAAAGATTTTTTCTTTTGAAAATCGCTAATTGTTATGAATTTTGTATAATCTCTCTGCATATCCGAATCCCATAATACTCCCTTTGATGCTTTTTCAACTAAGGTTTCCAAGTTTTGCTTGGAATTATCACTTATCCGATAATAATGTATTAGTTCCGAGAGCCTTGAATCATGGTTCTTAAGGTTTATCATAAAATCTGAGCTGTGAGCTATCAACTTGAGCTGTTCTGCAATTTTGTTCTTGTACATGAATTTTTCATACATAATTTCAGTTGCACATTTTTTTCCTGTAGAATTAAGAAACACTTTAGCATACTTTCGTGCTAACTTCAATGATCTTCTGTTCCACGGGTGATGATCAACCCATATTACAGACCAATGTCTCTTTTTCAGGTAGTGGACTGTTTCTACAAATAAACTGAATACAGTATTATCATTAATGCCGAGGTCTGAAATTATTGCGAGTCCACCAGTTGTCTTTTTCGATTCACATTTTATGTATTCAAACATTTTTTTAAAACTCTTCACCCCGTAATCATAAAACGAAATACTAGATTTTGGAAATTTCATTAAGGCAACAGAAGCAGAAAATAGACCATCTATGTCTGCTTCATGTGTGCATATTATTACTCGCATTTATTAGTTTACGATAGTTGAACAGAATATGTTTCTATTGTTACGTAGTTTTGCGATATTATGAAGTCGTATCAATAAATAGAGAGAATTAATTTAATCTTGATTGAAATAATTTACTTTTAGTAGAGTTAAATCCCCGAGTATTGCAGTTACAAGTATAATTTTATATTTGATATCCTTTGTCAGATATTACTAAGCGCTATGTACTATTCAACCGAAAAGAGGACAAGTGCCAGATCGGTATATCTTATAGTTTTCTACATATCTGCTATCTCGATGACTGCGATTACATTTTACGCACTGTATCAAAGCATAGTTGAATATGCTTCCACTGGAAAAATTGTAATAGGTGAGGTTCTAGTAAAGACAGAATTTCCTTTTAAAGGATTCTCAAAACTAATTACTTATTTGATGATAGTATCCGTAGTATCATGGTATTGCGTTACCAAATTAGGTGGAGACAAAGTAAAGGAAGTTTCTCCAGGACTTCGAGCTATCTTTCAAATAATTGTCCTAGCGATAGCTGTAGTCTCACTATATGAATTTGTTTACAATTTTGTGATATGGAGTTCTTTAATCACAATTAATGCCCTAGGTGGACACATAAACTTGGATACTATCAGTATAGCATACCCAAATCCACAAACTCCATGGAATTTGGTTTTCGCCACTAAGATGTCCCTTGCCGCCTTCTTGATTTCTGCTCATGGTTTTTACATCATTTCAAGAAAGGACAAACTTCAATGAAAATTTCTTAAATTACACGATCAATACTAGTTAGGTTTCACTTTTAGTCAAAGTTATATGCCCGTATTCTACTCAGGAAATATAGTAAGATGTCATCCAGAGATAATCCCCAAGACCAAATTTCAACTGAACAAAAAATCAATGAAATGGTTCAACAATCGAAAATTCTGGAAGCGTATATGAATGATATTCTGACAAAGGAATCTACGTTGTCACGACTTTTTACTGAAGCCCATTTGGCTTCCGAGGCGATTCAAGAATTATCTTCAAATAATCAAGAGGAATCCCTTGTTCCAATAGGCATTGGAGTTTATCTTAAGGTCACAGTTCCGCAGGTAAAGAATCTCTTTGTGAATGTAGGCTCGGGCGTTACTCTTGAAAAGCCTAAAGACAAAACGAAAGATTATGTCGAGACAAAAATCAAGGAGTTCGAGCTTGCGTTAAAGCAATTACAATCGCAAAAAGAACAGATAGCAATTAGAATGAATCAGCTTCAAGAGGAGATAAATGCCGAAGTGCAAAAATCTCAAAGAACTTCAATTTCATAGCAGGCAGGACTGCACTACGCTTGTTTGAAAAATTAAAAAAAATATTCTCCGAAACTGCAAAGAATCTTGGTAAAAAATCAATTTCTAAAAAAGAGATTGATTCTATACTCGATGATTTGCAAATTAATCTTATGGAAAATGATGTAGCGCATGAAATCGTTGAAGAAATGACATCAAAAATAAAAATGGAAATATTGGATTTAAAGTTGGAAGGTAACGAAAAATCCGATGAGTTAATTACAACCCGATTATACGCATTTTTAGAGGATTTATTTTTGTCCTCCGATAACAGGATAAATATTATCCAGTCAATTTTGGAAAAGAAAAAATCAAAAGCAGGTCCGTATTCCATTATATTCCTTGGGATAAATGGCACTGGTAAAACTACGACTATTGCTAAATTTTGTAAGTTGCTGAGGGATCATGGTATCTCAGTTGTTCTAGCGGCTGGAGATACACATAGAGCGGGAGCTATTGAGCAGATACTGTCTCATGGTAATAATCTTAAAGTTAAAGTTATCTCCCAAAGATACGGAGCAGATCCATCGGCAGTTGCTAGAGATGCATTAGAACACGCAAAAAAGAATTATGTAGAAGCCGTTCTGATCGATACGGCAGGTAGAATGCAAACATCCAAGAACCTCATGGAAGAAGTAAGCAAGATTATTAGGGTTATAAAACCTGATTTGAGAATATTTGTCGGCGATTCTTTGGCTGGAAACGATACAGTAAATCAGGCTCGTGAATTTTTTGAATACACCAATTTTGATGGTTCAATATTAACAAAAAGTGATGCTGATTCTAGAGGTGGTGCGGCCATATCAATTACTTATTTGACACACAAGCCTATTTTATATCTAGGCGTTGGACAGGGATACGATGATTTAGATGAATTTGACCATGAGAGATATCTTAATTCAGTTTTCAGGGATAGGGTATATGAAAAAAATACACATGAAGAGCATCGGCAGCACGCTTTAAATCCCGATATCAGCAGAATAAATGATTTGACCGAAAATGCAAAGATGGATTCCCAGGCAGATACAGGGATAGACGAAAGTACGAATAAAGAACCTGATAAAAAAGTGGACGAAAAGGAAGTCATATCAATGCCACCGACAGTAATGTCGGAGACAAAAGAAATTGGTAATCAGGACAAATTGTTTACTGAACAATTGAACAATGATAAGGACTATCGAAAGGGAGGAATAAATAAGGAACCAAGCGCAACAAAACCAAAAAAAGGATCGTTTTTCAACAAGCTTTTCAAAGACACACAGGAGAACGATTTGATTGATAGTAACACCAAATCTCAGGCGGATATCAGAACTAAAAGAGAAAAGACCAAGGAGAAAACTGAAAGTAAAACCGAAAGCGAAGAAGTTGTTTATTTAACTGATGACGACATAAATGATCTCCTTAAGTAAGAAGCATCTGACTTCTATTCAAGATCTGAGCGAAGATGAAATTCGCTATTTGATTTCACAGGCAATTCAATTTAAAACGAAAAAGTCTGATAATGGGAACAACAATCAAATTCTAGCCGGTAAAACACTTGCCTTGATGTTTGAAAAACCGTCCACTAGAACTCGCTTGAGTTTTGAAGCTGCGATGTTTCAATTGGGAGGTAATACAATTTATTTAAACGCTAATGATCTCCAATTATCTAGAGGAGAATCTATTCAGGATACTGCGAAAACAATCTCACTTTACGTTGACTGTCTCGTATCTAGGGTTTACTCTCATGACACTATAATTGAATTGGCACAAAACTGTAAAATTCCATTGATTAATGGCCTATCTGATTTATATCATCCGTGTCAGAGTCTGGCTGATCTGATGACGATATTGGAATACAAAAAGAACTTTAATGGATTGACTCTGGCTTGGATCGGAGACGGGAATAATGTGTGTAATGATCTGCTAATAGGATGTGCTAAAGTGGGAATAAATATCAGAGCTGCAATACCAGAGGGTTATGAACCTCCACAACGAGTACTTGAAATAGTAACACATGAATCGAAACTAAAACAAACTGATTTTACTATTGTAAGAGAACCAGTCGATGCAGTAAAGAACGCAGATGTTGTAGTAACAGATACATTTGTATCTATTGGAAAAGAAAAAGAAGGGGACGAAAGAAAATCAATTTTTATTCCAAAATATCAGGTAAATGGTCAGCTTATGAATTATTCAAATGACGACGCAATCTTCATGCACTGTTTGCCAGCAAAAAGAGGACAGGAGGTAACGTCAGAAGTTATAGATGGAAAGAAATCAGTTGTCTGGGATGAGGCAGAAAACAGGCTTCATGTACAGAAATCACTTTTAGTAGGCTTACTTGTTTAATATAGGAGATTTTTTACTCAATTCCTAAATTATTTACGGCGGTGAGTCAATACCCGCTATGATATTTGCATGAAACCGGAGTAGTGTGGAAACTGCTATTATCGCAAAGATTAGGTTTTAGTTTTTATTTGATTTATTACATCTATTATGTTTTCTTGTACATGTTCAACATTTTTTTTCTTTTTCTCTAACTGATTGTGGTAACTATCCAGTAATATTCTGTATTTTTTTATGATTTCCATTTGCTTTCTGGGGTTTGGAGATCCTTCAGAACGACGGTTTGCTATTGATTTTTGAGGGGTGGTGTCTCTTATTATGTGAATTAGTTTAACAGGGGGCATGCTTACTTTCATCTTCTCTAAAATTACCTTAACATCCGAATTGGATAATGACATGAATGGCACCTCTTCTTTATTTCGTATTCCCTTAGCGACAAGTGCTCCGACTAATTTGTGAGCAGTTCTAAAAGGCACTTTGTGTCTGAAGACAAGTACTTCCGCTATATCGAATGCTGTTGCATAACTGGTTTTAGAAGCTTTAGCCATGACGTCTTTGTTCACCCCTAGGGAAGCAATAATGTCAGTTAATATCTCCAAGGATAATGATACCGTATCAATGGAATTCCAAAATGAAATCTTTGTATCCTGCAAATCTCTACTATATCCTGAAGGCAGCGCCTTTAGTATTATCATTATACCTGTAAAGTTTCCAATTACTAGCCCTGTTTTTGATCTTATCATTTCCAGAGGATCGGGATTTTTCTTTTGTGGCATTGCACTAGATGTGGATGTAAACTTTTCATGAATTTCAATGAATCCGAATTCAGCAGAAGACCAGATAATCAAGTCTTCCGCGCATCTACTTAATGTTATCATAATAGAGGATATATCTGAAAGAAATTCGATCATAAAATCTCTTGAAGAAGTTGCATCAATAGTATTCGATACAGTATTTTCGAAACCTAACAATCTAGCTGTCATTTTTCTATCAAGAGGCAAAAGTGATCCTCCTATAGGACCAGCACCCAAGGGGGATTGGTTGATTCTTTTATAAAGTGAGAACAATCTCTCCACTTCTCGCAGTAGACTCTCCGAATATGATAACAAATAGTGCGCCAAGTTTCCATTTTGCGCCTGTTGCAAGTGTGTGTAAAGAGGCATTATTGAATCCAGATTTTCTTCAGATTTGTGTAACAGTAATCTGATCAAATTAACCAGATGAGCGATTATTCTTGTTAGATCATCTCTTGCTTTAATTTTAATATCTGTTATAATCTGATCGTTTCTTGATCTTCCAGTTTGGATTTTGCCTCCAATATCAGCTCCAATTTTGCGAATTAGGTGTGCTTCAATGGCTTCATGAATATCTTCAAATCCTTCTCTGATCAATCTTTGTGGGTTTCGTAATATTTGATCTAGCTCGTTTACAATAGTTGCAAATTCAACCTTGTTCAGTATTCGAATCCTATAGAGCATTATTACATGAGCTTTGCTACACAAGATATCATAGAAGAGAATTTTGTCGTCTATTTCAATTGAAGACAGGAAACTCAAAGTACGTCTATCAAGATCTTCCTTGTGTCTTGATCTATACATGATGAAAACAAACTACTATTGGACTTATTTATTGATATTTATAATACCTAAAGTTTTCAATGCAAGCGATAATTTTTTCGAATAATTAAAATCAATAGTTATATAGTATAAAATTAGAACCAGTATGTATATGAGTCAGGAAATTCAACAACTGCGTAAGTCCATATTTGATGAACTCACAAAGATTGTAGACCCGGAAATCGGAGTCTCCATTATGGAACTAGAACTTATCGATAAAGTAGATATCGATCAAGGAAAAGTGAAAATAGATTTACACCTGACAAGTCCTTTTTGTCCTGCAATATTTGGGTTTAAAATTGCTCAAGACATTAGAGATAACGTTTACAGGATCAATGGTGTCACGGAATCAAAGGTAAACGTTAGCAACCACTTCATGGCTGATGCAATAAATAAGCAGGTAAATGAAAGCAAATTACCTATAAAATAATCCACTCCAATAAAGGCCCTGAGCTTCCAGATACTCGTCTTTTAGTCAAGATCTACTTCAATTTTTTCCGCCTTTTTCTTGTTATTCTTAGATACTCCCAGCATATACGATCTTAAAAGCTGTATTCCCAGAGCCGGGTCTACACCTTTGGGACATACTTTGCTACAAGAACCTGCAAAATGACATCTCCATATGCCGTGTCTGTCATCTACAATATTCAATCTTTTCGCTGATTCATCTCTTGTGTCCGCATAATATCTATACAATTGTGCCAAGGCCTGCGGCCCAGGAAATCTTAAATCCGTTCCAACCGTAGGACATGCAGAATAACACAATCCGCACTTTATACAATAGGAGAATTGCAGATATTTGTCTACATCTTTCGGTGTTTGATAGTATGAATATGTCTTTTCCTCCGCAGCAGTATCAACACTTTCTGCGTTCTGTATGTAAGGTTGAATATTCCTGTGGTGCTCATAGAATAAAGAGAAGTCAGTTACAAGATCTCTAATTATGGGAAAATTTCCTAACGGCTCACATTCAATTGTTGAAGTTTCCAACTCAGAAATCTTCGTGTAACATGCTAATTTCGGAACGCCGTTTATTTTCATACCACAAGAACCACATGATGCCATCCTGCAGGAATATCTTATCGCTATACTTGGATCGATGTAATTTTTTACATGCAATAATGCGTCCAATACTGTAGTCCATCTTTTGTATGGAACTTCAAAGCTATCATAATGAGACTTGGAATTCTGTCCTCTATTTTCTCTATATACTTTTAATTTTATTTTATCTTCAATTTTATTATCATTGATACTCAATATCAGAAATCACATCCCATTTGCCAATATTATTGTTCTAGTTCCATAAGCGATTAACGCAATCATTGAAGAAATGGTGATAACAGTAATCATCTTCTCCCAAGCTGTATTTTGTCTTAGTTCCAACAATATTACTCTCATCCCATTGAATCCATGAATAGATATTAACACAAGGATTGACTCTAGAATGAGAACATAGAAAATGTTCTTGTAATTTGCAAGAATGTAATCATAATTAAGGCTCGATTCGAAGGGAACTACCAGCCTCATCAATATATGAACCGCAACAACAAAAATTGCAGCAACTCCTGTTATATAATGAATTTTCATTATCTGACTTTCTTTTAGTAATCTCTGAGTTTCCATGTTTATTCACCGAACAAAATGTTAAATCCATAGTACATTGCTGCCGCAGACAATATTAATGCAATCCATATACCAGATTTTTGTCTGTAATTTAGAGATGAAGGATTGTATGGATAATCAGGCCTGCCGGGAGTTCCTAATCCAATACCAACATGAGTAAAGATTAGGCGAATACCGTTTGCAGAATGAAATGTACTAGCTCCTATTACCGCAATTAAGAATAGATGGCCCCATGTTGTCTGTGTTAGCTCTAAAAAAGATTCCCATGCGGTCAGACCATTGACGATTGTGCTTGTTTCATATATGTGTCCAATGAAATAGATAAGAAGGAAAACTCCTGTTAGTCTCTGAAACCAGTAGGATACGCGCTCCCATCCATATCCTGATGGTCTAAGCCAACCCCTTAGACCTTCGAAATTATTTCGAATAGGATGGTCTATCTCTGCCATTAGTATTTTCTCTCTGCTGGTACATATCTAGTGAGTGTTACAGGATGCCATGTATATTGTGGGTCATCATCACCTTTATAGTAAGCTAAAGTGTGCTTTAGAAAATTAACATCATCTCTGGTCGGATAGTCAGTTCTGAAATGGGCACCCCTTGACTCGCGTCTGTTCAAAGCTCCACCAATTATTATTTCTCCAACTCTCAATAATGAATCTATCTCCATTACATTTATGAAATTTGTGTTATATTCCTTTGCGTTATCGTTGACATGTTTCCAGGATGAACTCCTAAGCTCTCTGACCTTTTTTAGAGCTTCAACAAGGTCGTTTTCATTCCTAAAAATATACGCGTTGACGTCCATCATATCTGTAAACTGTTTTCTAACCTCGTAGGGATTAATCTGACCCCTTCCTCTAAATATTCCATCAAAAATTCTCTTTTCCTCTAATTGTATCTGGTTTTCTGCAATTTTAGTGCATTTGTCTATATTCTTGTGTGCATAATCTGCAGCGAGTCTGCCAGTTATACTCCCCCACAGCAAGCATTCAGAAGTCGAATTTGCCCCAAGGCGGTTTGCTCCGTGAAGACTATTGCATGCGGCCTCACCAGCTGACCATAGCCCGTTCATCTCAGTTTGGCCATCAATATTGGTATGTATTCCACCCATCATGTAGTGACATACCGGTCGTATTTCTATCGGTTCATTAATTATGTCGACACCTGAGAATTTAATCCCTATCTCTCTGATTCCCGCCAGTTTTTCCTTTATCTGTTCTTCTCCCAAATGTGTCAAATCTAATTTAAGGCAGTCCACTCCAGTTTCATGTTTAAATCCTCTCCCTTGTTCAATTTCTTTAATCATTGACCTGGAAACTACGTCACGCGGAGCCAGCTCTAATTTTTCTGGAGCATAATTTTTCATGAATCTTTCACCCAGGTTATTTACCAGATATCCGCCTTCTCCTCTGGCCCCTTCTGTTATTAGTATGCCTGAGGGTAGTATGCCTGTAGGATGAAATTGGACAAATTCCATGTCCTTCAATGCCAGACCGCATCTGTACGCCATATCTAGCCCATCAGGGGTAGAAGAATACGCGTAAGTTGAAAAACTATAAAGTCTGCCAGCTCCGCCGGTAGCGATAATCCCAGAATTAGATTTGAATATATTAAAATTTCCATTTTTCATTTCTATAGCAGTAGCACCAGCAAAGTTGTTGTTACCATCATCTAGTACTGATGTACAAAACCATTCATTATAAAAATTGATATTATCATATTTTAAACAAGTATCGTACAGTGTTTGCATTTCATAAAACCCAACTTTATCTTGTGCATACGTCGCTCTTGGAAATGAGTATCCACCAAATTTCCGCTGGTCAATTCTACCGTCCTTTCTTCTTGACCAGGGCATTCCCCATCTATCTAATTGATATATCTCTTTAGGTATTTCATGTGCTAATTTTTCAGCGACATCTTGGTCACAGAGGAAATCACTACCTCTAATAGTATCGTAAATGTGAGATTCTATGTTGTCCCCTTCATCAGAAAAGAGTACCGCTGCAGTTCCACCCTCAGCAGAAACTGAGTGCGAGCGCATAACCTGTACTTTTGAAATTACCCCGATGCTCAGTTTCTCATTTCTCATTGCACACGATATGGCTGCACGTAGTCCTGCAAGTCCTGTGCCTATAATTAGGACATCATGCGTAATGCGGTCTGTCAAATAATTATTGCAACCTCAACCTTTATCCTTTACGTTGACGTCTATATCTGGTAATAAATATATTATTCTTTTTTAATCGGTTGAGAAAATGGATTTATAAAACCAAATCGAAAGGATAGTTTAATTGTGAGAAATTTTTTCCATGCTTTATGAGCCTCAATTGTACCGGCAAGGTGCTATTGACAACCAATACTTCAGATGACGACATAGCGGTTGCTGCAAAAAAGAAATTAATAGAAAACGGGATAGGCGAATCACAAATAAAGTTAGGACATGATATACAAATTCTTGAAAAAAATGATCTCTA
>DATEFQ010000047.1:0-2706 GCA_035280585.1 Nitrososphaeraceae archaeon | reverse complement strand
CCAATGAGACATATAATGCATCCTCGATAGACTAGCTTATTTCTATAGGCTAGAATCTTTAACCTTCAAATAGATTTCGGCTCAGTTTCTTTGCAATTGCCCGGCTGAAAAACTACGATTCTCGCATAGGCATGTTAATTTCTGGATTATCAAGGTATGAATACCTCGCAATAAATAATTGATGATTGGATATGTTTATCAATTCTATATCCATTCTGAGTTCGTGATCCCAATAAAAGGCAAAGGTTTTAAGGAGAATTAATAATCAAACAATTCAATACTATGGGGCAGGCTAAACTCTTAAAGACAACTTTAATCCTTCCAAGGATTGAAACTCACGTAGCAGTGAGTAAACTGGCGGAGTTAGAATGGTTTCATCCATTACAGAATCCTTCTGATCATAGTAACCCCTATTTTGATGATCTTTTGCTAAACGCTCAAAAATTGTTTCAAGATATTGATGAGGTCATAAGATCATTAGGAATTCAAATTGAAACTGGAGTAATGGACACTCTTTTTAAGGGCGCGCCTCAGAAAAAAACAGATTACAAAATAAATGATATTCAGGATTTCATCGTTGAATTGGAAAATAAAAGTAAGGTCGTATTAGAAGAGCCGAAATCTCTACTAAAAACCCAACAACAGAATGAAAAGGAACTTGAAGAATACCGCAGTGCAATGGATGCAATCGGCGGTGCATCAAAACTCAAAATGGAATTAACGGGACTGCGTAGCTTGAAAACATTTTTTGCAGAAATATTTATCGTTAATTCCAAAGATATCAAAGAAATTCAAAATAGCTTGAGTGATCTAATTGTGCATTCAAACAAACTTAATGATGAGAAATCCTCTATCATTGTAATAGGATCACAAGAGGATTCCGAAAAGGTAATGAAAGTGCTTAGAAGCTTCAATGTACATCCAATTCAAATTCCACCTGATTTGCCTCAAAATCCGAGTATGGCGTATGATTACTCTCAAAAGAGATGCAAGGATCTCGAAAAGAAATCTACAGAAATAACTAAAAAGATTAACAAGTTGAAAGTAACACTCTTGCCTCAATTACTTTCATTGCATGAGTCATCGAAGGTAGCAAAAGACACATTGGAAGTAACAAGAAAGCCAGGAGGTACTCAGAATTTTGCAGTAATTCAAGGATATATCCCAGTTAAGATGGAAAAAAAATTCGCATCTCTAACACAAAACTTTGTCTCCGTCACCGAACCAGCTTATGTTGACAGGGAAGCTAACGTTCAGATTCCAACCCTGCTTGATAACAATAGATATACAAAAACCTTTGAAGTAATAACTGAGACACAGGGTATTCCGTCACGAGGTGAAGTCGATCCAACTCCCATTATTGCTTTTGTATGGCCCATTTTTTATGGACTTATGTTTGCAGATTTCGGACATGGCTTGCTACTTTTCGGCTTGGGCATGTTCCTTAGGTATAGAGCAAATGGGAGTTTAAAGACATGGGCAACATTGTTAGCTGCCAGCGGTGCAGCGGCCACCATAGCAGGAATAGGCGTAGGGGAGATGTTTGGGTTTCACATTTTGGACATTAATATTTTTGGCTATGTTTTACAGCCATTGGATGGTTTAGTAGGTTCGCTAAACGTTTCAGAACTAACATTTGAACAGGTAGTAAACATACTAGCGGTATCGGTGGCTATTGGTTTTATACACTTGTTGTTGGCAATGTTTCTGAAACTTAGAGCCGATATACTGGAAAGGAATAAACTTGCGGTTCTAACACATGATATACCGTATATATTTCAGTTTCTTGCCGTAGTGGCATTGATACTTGCTGCGATAGGTTCTGGATACGACATAATAGGCATGTTTGGAATAACGGGGGTTACTCATGATGAGCCAGTACCGTGGTTGACACGTATATTTGGAGATTGGGTCACGGTAGAGTTGGTCGCAAAAGCTATGCCACCAATAATAATTGCAACTGCAGCAATTATGATTTATGGGGGCAAAAAGGAGCAGGAACTTGCCGCTAAACATGGTCATGATGAAGGAGCTGGATTGATGGGAATTGTCATAGAGGTCATACTGGTAAGGATAATTGAAATTCTGTCTAACGTGATTAGTTATACTAGAATTGGAATCATGTTACTGGTACATTCTGCACTATTGGTAACGGTCAATCAATCATATGTGGGTGGGGGCGGTTTAGCAGTTTTGATTGGTGGAAATATAGGAATAATGATGATTGAAGGATTAATTGTATATATTCAGACAATTAGGCTGCATCTCTATGAATGGTTCCCAAAATGGTATACGGGTGAAGGAGTCGAATTTAAGAAATTAATTCCAAAGATGTTTCATTCAAATCTAGTATGGCCGGAAGAACAATCTACTTAAAAGATGTTTTGCTATTTAAACAAAAATATTTTGTCAACACTAAATTAATTTGGATGTATCTTCCAATTATACAAATGCATAATTTAATTATTTGAGCGTTGTGCAATAGAAGATTCTTAATTGAGATTAGTATCCTCAAAACAGTGTAATTAATAATTTCCTCACACAAATTTTATAATATTTTATAGTATTACTTAGTATTATTTAGTATGCATATATCATAAATGTGTCATATTTGTATCAAACATATAAAAAATGATAATTCTTTTAAGCAAGTTCCGCACATCATTATGTCGAACTTTGTCAACAAATTCAAAACTTGAAAAAACG
>DATEFQ010000046.1:0-4896 GCA_035280585.1 Nitrososphaeraceae archaeon | reverse complement strand
GGTATCGACACTTCAAGAATTACTACAAACAATGTTTATGAAGTTTGGCAGACTCTGGGAATAGAAGCAGCAAGAAATGCATTGATTAAAGAAGTTACCAACACTCTTGAGGAACAAGGATTAGAAGTTGACATGAGACATATTATGCTAGTTGCAGATCTTATGACATCAAAAGGACATTTACAACAAATCGGGAGACATGGAATTGCTGGAACTAAAACATCGGTACTTGCCCGTGCAGCATTTGAAATTACTGTACCTACTATTGCAAAAGCTTCTCTTGAAGGACAGATCGAATCACTCAGAGGTGTAACAGAAAACGTTATAGTAGGTGCTACTGTACCAATTGGCACCGGAATGGTTGATCTTTACATGAGCGTGAAGGATGAAAATGAAAAACCTCGAAAAAACAATTAAAGACGCAATAAGCTCTAATAAGTGCAAAATAGGAACTAGACAAGTAATGGGTTCTATTAAAGGCTCGAAACTTATAGTTCTTTCAGACTCATTGATTCCAGGAGATAAATCCAAAATCCTAGAAGACGCTAAAAACGCACAGGTTCCGATATTACCATTTAATGGTAATTCTGTTAAACTCGGAAAATTGTGTAATAAGCCATTTAGAATAAGTGCCCTGTCTCTGAGAATTGGTAATGATGACGAAATACAACAGTTAGTTAACGAATTTGCGAACAAGTGATATGAATGGGGATATATTGCCTAGTAATTTACCATCTATTGGAGATTTAAAAAATGACTACAAAAAGAGCAATCAATTTTCAAACGAATCTAACTAGTAATTATTATAGGTAACAACTAAATTGACTGAAAAAATCAAACTAACTTCTGATGAATTAAGACTAATGGCATTATTTCAAAATATAACAGGAGCTGTTGCTCGTGATTGTGTGGTCGACGAAAAAATGGACAGAGTAATTTTCATTGTAAATAAAGGACAGATGGGGTTGGCTATTGGAAAAGGGGGCGCAACAATAAGGCAGCTGCAAGGAATTGTAACGAAGAAAGTCGAACTGGTCGAATATTCAGAAGATCCATCGGCCTTTTTGGGAAATGTCCTTAATTCTGAGATGATAAATGAGATAAAGATTAATAATAGATTTGATGGTTCAAAACAAGCTGTTGTGGTAGTGGATCCAAAAAAGAAAGGCATAGTAGTGGGTAAGGAAGGACGTAATGCGGAGAAGGCTAGAATTTTGGCAAAAAGATATTTTCAGATTTCAAATGTTATGATAGTGAGTGAGGATAATGCACAGAGTATTTGAGGTTATCAGTTAATTGGCAAAATCTCCATTGGGTCTTTTCTCAGGAAGAGTCCTAAAATCAAAGAGAAAGAGAATGAGGTGGTCTAACAAGTACTATAAGAGACGTATGTTGTTGCTCGACAAGAAAGCAAATCCATTGGAAGGAGCTCCACAAGCAAGGGGCATTGTACTTGAAAAGGTTGGAATTGAATCAAAACAACCTAATTCCGCTGTGAGGAAGTGTGTTAGAGTTCAATTAATCAAGAACGGAAAATCCATTACTGCCTTTTTGCCACGGGACGGTGCTCTAAATTATATAGATGAGCATGATGAAGTTTTACTAGAAGGAATCGGTGGTTCAATGGGTGGTGCAATGGGTGATATTCCAGGAGTTAGATGGCAGGTCTTTAAAGTAAATGGGGTATCACTTATAGAATTAGTTTATGGACGTAAGGAAAAACCAAGGAGATGATTTGAATGGTTTCAAAGGAAAATACTATGTTATTGTTTAACAAGTGGAATTCAAACGACATTGAAATCCAAGATTCTGGCTTAAAAAATGTCATTGCCTTGGATCCAGCAATAATCCCAATTAGCTTTGGAAGACATGAACACCAGAGGTTAAAGAAGGCCGAAGTGCACATTATTGAAAGGTTAGTAAACAAACTCATGCACTTTGGCAAGAAATATGCAAAAAACACCGGAAGAATGGGAGGTAAGAAGGGCAGAATGATAAAAACTGTCAAAACTGCGCTTGAACTAATATACTACGAAACCGGCAAAAATCCAATAGAGTTGCTAATTAGGGCAATTGAGAATGCGGCACCTAACGAGGATACTACAAGAATCGTCTATGGAGGTGTTGTATATCACGTTTCTGTTGATGTGGCGCCATTAAGACGTGTTGATTTGGCATTAAGGTTCATAGCAGAAGGTGTGAGGGAAACGACTTACTCAAATCCAAAGACTATTGAAGAAGTCCTTGCAAGAGAGATTGTACTAGCCTCAAATAATTCCATGGAAAGTCACTCTGTAAAGAAAAAGAATGAACAAGAAAGAATCGCGATGTCATCAAGGTAATCGCACTTCGCTTATTTAACAACTCATTTTTATTATTGAAATCTAAGAGAACATTTAGTCTTAAGGTTAAATAACAATAGAATATTCTGAAAAATTGTAAATGAGCGCTAAAGAAAGTAAGGTATTTTCAAAGGTTTCACTAAAGGGCACTGGCTCTGGCCGGAAAATAATAAAACAATTTGTTTTACAGCAAAAAGGGTATAAACAGTTCAATAAGTACAAAGACCAGACTGAAAAGGAATTTCCAGAATTTACAAAGAGATTTTTATTGTCTCTCCATGAAAAATTGATTTCAGATCCTAATCCAAAAGAGACAATGAGAAAATTTGCCGATGAGATGGAGATAAACGAAATATCTTTAGATGATTCTAAGATTGAATCGGTACGAGAAAGGCTCTCAAAACCTGATATTTTAGCTGACAGGGTACAACGTATTCTCAATTCAAACTTTGTAAAGATGACTTTCCCTGTTCTGAACGCTCTTATTGATAGTGCATCTGAGTTCTATAAAGAAACTATTTCAAAGGAGACAAGGAACTCTATAGTTGATGGGCATGTGATAGCGATAGACCTTAGTGAACCAATGGATAGGATTATGGATGCCGACGAAGATACTGAATTTCTCGATGATTACAAACTCATGAACCCTTACATCCTAGAAATAGCAAGACAAAAGATTTCGGTGGGCGGAGAGGCAGTATTAAAGGCCTTTGAAGATGGCTTTAAAGATGCTAGGATAGGACAATATATCGATGCTAGGCTAAAGCTAAACCCAGAATCTATCAGCGATGAAAATATGATAGGATGTTACAAGAAATATCGTGCTGTAATGGGTACGGCGGGTAGAAACATGGCTCTAAATATGCCTCCTCTCAACGACATATTTCATCTCGGGATGGCAAAGGCGTCAGAGTGTGTTGGTTGTGGCAATGAAATGGAAGATGCAATTGTGAATGGGGGTATCAAAATTCCATCATGGCCACTATATTATTCTGTGATTACTAAAGACGTTAAAAAGGCATTTGAATTGACTTTGGAGAAGAGTGAAATTTATCTAGATGAAGCAAAAATTGCACTAGAAATGCTACCAGATAACTTGAATATTAGACCATTCTTGAAATTTTTGTTTCTTACTGTAAGTCACTATAACCACTACTGGTTTAAAGAAATGAAACGAAGAGAGTTGTTTCCATATTTCCAAAAAAATCTCTCAATAACTATGAAGAATTCAAAGTTAAAGTAGCTTTAGTTGTTAAGTGCTAGGTTGTGATAGATCCTAAGATATCAGATTTTGTTGGAAATGAAAATTCACGTAAAAAAATAATTGAGTGGTTTGTAAAATGGACAAATGGATCAAAGCCTATATTACTCGTAGGACCTCCTGGCGTTGGCAAAACTTCATTTGTTCATGCTTTATCTCGGGAATTTAATATAGACCTTGTTGAATTAAACGCAAGCGATACTCGCAACAAGAATATGTTAGCTCAAGTAATTTTTCCAATTTTTTCTAATGTGAGCCTTACTGGAAAAAACTATGTACTTTTTCTGGATGAAATAGATGGAATATCAAAAAGAGAAGATTCAGGAGGAGTAGACTTCTTGGTAGAATTATTCAAAGAGCCAACAATCAGGGTTATTATGGCTGCAAACAAATCAAATGAAGCTGTAAAGAAGATTTCAAAGGTATCAAAAACGGTAACATTCGCTCCAATTCCTCCCAGGCTTTCAATGCTTTATCTTGATAAAATTCTTAAAATCCAAAATTCTTCATTGAAAGTCAATGACAAACTAGAGCTAGTCAGAAATAGTATTGGCGATATTAGATCACTTTTGAATGCGGCGCAGGTTATGACGGCGGGATATTCAGCTGGGAAGAGAACCGTTGGAGATATCGACGTCGAAAGTATGATAAACCAGTTTTTTTCATCCAAGACCTTTGACGAAGCATTGGAAATTATTCAGAGAGCTGACATATCATATTCGGACCCAAGGTTTGGTCAATCATCTGAAGATAGGCGCAAAGATATCCTTGCCGCCTTCTTCGCTAGCATAGTAATGTCTAAAATTGAAATGACTACGCTCTCAACGCTCTTGGATAGATTGTCTGAATTAGATGTAATCTTGAGCAGATCATTGTTTATGCGGAACTGGAAAGTTTTGAGATATTTTCCATCAATCCTCACCCGGTCTCTGTTTTATGAATCTCAGAGTAAGTATATCCGCTACAATCGATATAGCGTAGGCTTTGAAAACATGGGAATCCTTTCAAGGGCAATGGGTTTGAAAAAAGCATTAAGGATGCTAGCACAATACTTCCATACTTCAAGTAGCAGTTTTGGTTCTTTTTACTTTGAAGCACTAAAGCAGATTCTGTCTCGTACGGGCAAGTATGAAGAATTAATACGAAGTGCTATTCCCTCAGAAAAGGAAGCCGATGCAATAGTGAGGGAGGTATCAAGAGTTGCAGAGGCCTGATGAATATTTGAGCAAAGGATACGACCCAGCATGTCCAAATAAGCATAGTATTTCAGACTATTTATGTTACCCTAGTACG
>DATEFQ010000045.1:0-7580 GCA_035280585.1 Nitrososphaeraceae archaeon | reverse complement strand
CGATAATTGGACCTAACAAAGATCCCCTTCCTGCTTCATCTATTCCGCATATGATAGTCCTATTCTCAGTGAATTCTAATCCACTCTTCATTCAATTCAGCATATAGTCGCTATTATATCCTTGTCCTCGAGGCAATCATGATATATTAGGAGTCAAAATTTATCTTACTATATCAAGGTTTGAAATATAATGTATCAACGATCAGAGAAGGGAATGCGCTACTTATAGTTCCATCCCATTCCCTTTCTGAAGTCGTTCCTCCAAGAAATCCTGCTTTTTTCAACCCGAATGCCAAGTGGAACAGAGATATTTCCATGTTGGTATACAAAACTCAAGCATCATCAGGAAACAATATGACATTTGCTGATTCAATATGTGGCGTTGGAGCAAGAGGTTTGAGAACTGCCGTTGAAGTTCCAGAAATAGGTACAATTTATCTAAATGATCTAAATCCGTTTGCAATAGATCTAGCAAAAGAAAGTGCAAAATTGAACCATGTACATGACAAATGCATTTTCGTTACTAACGATGTTTGCAAATTCCTAAATTTTAAAGAGCGCGAACACAGAAAATTTGATATAGTAGATTTGGATCCGTTTGGAAGCCCATCCACATATGTAGATTGCGTTTTAAGGTCGGTAAGTAACCGAGGATTGATCTCAATCACAGCAACTGATACCGCAGTATTATGCGGCGTCTATCCAAACGTATGTTATAGGAAGTACTATGGATTCCCATTAAGAACTGAATATTCTAATGAAATCGGAATACGCATATTGGTATCATTTATAGCACTAAATGCATCACGATTCGATTTATCGATTGTACCTTATTTCTGCCACAGTAATCTACATTACCTAAGAGTATATCTAAAAATAATATATGGGAACAAACTCGCAAATACTGTAGTAACAAAAATAGGATATCTTAAACATTGTCAGAATTGTAAACACCGTAAGGTTGAAAATCTTGGTGGTCAAAATTTGGTTTGTGAAATTTGTGGTACTAAATGTAAGTTAGTGGGACCTCTTTGGATAGATAACCTTTTTGACTCAGGGTTTGTCGGTGCAATGCTAAATGAATTGAAAAATAATGAAAATCATTCATCATCCACAAATGACTATCACAGGTTGATAAGAATGATGCAAACCTGTGATAAAGAATTAGCATATCCGTACTATTATGAAACAGACACTATTGCGGCTGTGGCAAAAAAGAGCTCCATATCTTTGGATATCGTTCTTAGTACTCTGTCTGATAATGGATTCAAAGTCTCCAAAACAATAATGAACCCTAAGGGATTCAGAACTAACGCATCGCAAAAAGAGATAGTCTATCTCCTTTACAAATAAATTGCAATTTATAATAAAAAAATCGCTTTTAAAACATAGTGTTGTTTTTTATCTTGCTATTATGTTGTGTATGTGAAATGTGTGATCTGTGAGTCTATGTTCACATTCAGTTCCTTCTGGAGGATTTAACTCTTCAGCAGAAACACAAGCAAAAAAGTAATCTCCGACCCTGATGGGCCCAATTTCAGGTACGTTGTCATAACGAAATGGAACTATTATAGTATTGTCCTTGGAATTTTTGAGCATCTTTTGTGCATCTACAGTCTTGGACTGAGGTTCACCTTTAATCATGGCAACTACTTTTAGGTCTTTTACATCTTTTCTATCTGAAAGTGGTATATGTACGTTAATGATTGGACTACTTATTTCGCGGCCAGTTACTGGTTTGAATGGTCCACTTGATAGAGTTATGACTGGTCCTGAACCTATGACTATTGTATTTTTTCCATTTAGTTGCTCAATATTACCTTCCACACAAGAGTAAGATTTCATTTCATTTGAAACAGATAGGGCATAAGCACATACTGCATATTCATCCCTTTTCCCAACACTTACGATATTATTTTTTTGATTAAATCGGAATGAAACAGTGGCACTTTTTGATTTTAGGTCGTTACTTGTCACGTTCTTTACTTGTGTGTCCCCATTAGCGGTGGCTACGACTTTCAGTTTATCTGCACCATTTAATTTCTGTGTATTTATTTTAGCATCAATAGTAAAATCCTTCTGTGCATCGGTTCCGTTGACGGTGGGAGTCATTAGTGCCAAAACTAAACTTAGGATAAATGTCAATAAAGCTGGGTTCTGAAATTTTGAAGTCATTCCAATTTGAATGGTCAAACTTTCTCTCTATTAACCTTAGTGGAATTTGAATTCAGTTTCGATTTTTTCAAATAATAGAACTAAAGCACGCTTTTCAATTCTTCCTATATCCCTTTCATACCAGACCGGAATTTGTCGAGATTAAAATATTTGAGACGCTAGGTAAAAAGAATTAAAAAGGAAAAAGGTGTATTTTGAATGAACTTTTGAATGGACATTTATCCCTTTAGAACTGCTCACGCCAGTGAATCATCCCTGGATAGAGAACAAACCCATTACAATGATTTATTCGACGCTTTAGTTCATCTTTGAAGAGGTTCCCAATATAATATTGAAAGAAATTTTTCATGAAAATTAATTTCCTGAAAATTGACCATTAGTCCAGATTACAAGGTCAGGCTGTGCAGCTGGAAAAATTGATATCGTTGTTGCAACTACTTTTGCTCTGAAAACATATTAGTTCAGAATGGAACGTGGTATGACACCGTTTGTATGATTTTGCCGCTTCCACTTATAAAGAACCATAAGATGCCGCGATAGTTATTCCGAAGGTTGCAATTGATAAAACAATCAGTTTTCCAAACTCAACGTTCTTGTTCATTAAATCTGTTTTAAAATTCAATTACAAATTTAATTCTAAATTCATTGTTTATCAAAATTAATTCAAGGTTGATTTTTATTAAAGTGTTCAATAGAAATAGCAGTAATATGTCAATATCATCAAACAAACACCAGTGCACAAATTGCGGTTGTGTTAACACAGACATACCAGTAACAAGCGTTCACATCCCCGAATACAAATACAATTGCACAAATTGCGGTTTCGTTAACAAGGTCACAAAGGCGATGTTAGTATTACCGCGTATCAGAATAGAGATTCATGATAGGGATTCACTGGAACTGGCAAGGATGGCACTCACCATATATGCAAAGGGATTGGAAACTCATATTCCAGAAAGTAAACTAGACATGCTTTCCCTTAGGTAAATATTTTGAAGGGTTACCAAATAGAATAAAATGCTAATTCTGGGTGAAGCCTGATTCTATTGTGTGGATGAGCACCATAGTGACCATGGATCCAGTAAAAGTTGATGTTATTATTGCAAGACATTTTTCGAAACCCTAATCTAGGGTCCCAGTGACAGTAACAGTGATGCCAACACAACACCCTCTACTTGCACACGAAAAATAATGTTTAGATTACTACTACGTGAAATCTAAGACGGAAAATCTGGTAAGGACTAAGGTTAAGTACGACCAATCTCGCACAATATCTCTTTATTCTCATTTTTTCTTTTTTGTTTAAGTTTAAATTGCGATTGTCATAAGAATAAGCGTCGATTTATTTCGATCTTGTTTATTTTATTTATCTACAATTATCAAAAATTAAATAGTAATTTATAGAAATAGTGTTATTATGAAGTTGTATGGAAAACTTGATCAATTTTATTAGTGGATTATTAGAGTGGTAAGCGTGAAATTACAAGTTAGAAATTTATCTAAAAAGTTTAAAACAACAAGTTCCGAAAACGCTGAATATGTTACTGCAATTGACAATATCAGCCTAACAATTAACGACGGAGAATTTGTGAGTATTGTTGGGCCTTCAGGATGTGGAAAATCCACGTTGCTAAACATTCTAGCTGGACTTGATAAACCTACTGAGGGTGAGATCATTCTTAACGGTCATCAAATAGAGGGAACGGGTCCAGACAGAATTATTGTATTCCAAGAAAATGCCTTGTTTCCATGGCTCAAGGTAATCGAAAATGTTGAATTTGGATTGAAAATAGCTGGTTTGCAGAAGGAGAAGAGACGTCAAATCGCTCTAGCCTATCTAGAAACAATGCAATTGACAAGATTTGCTGATTCTTATGTGTACCAATTATCTGGAGGGATGAAACAAAGAGTGGCTCTGGCCCGTGCGCTTGTTATGGATCCCGAAATACTGCTCATGGATGAGCCTTTTGCTTCATTGGATTCCCAAACAAGAGACTTACTTTCGGTTGAATTACAGCTGATTTGGTCGAAAACTAGAAAAAATATTATTTTTGTAACTCATAATATAATGGAATCTGTGTGTCTTGGAGACAGGGTTTTTGTATTCACGAATAGACCTGGAAAAATCAAAAGAGAAATAACAATTGAACACAGAAGACCAAGATTAACCGAAGATGATGAACTCAAACCATTCTACAGAGAAGTCTTGGGAGAACTAAAAAGTGAAATTAGTGCTGCACGCAAACAAAAAACTGAATAGACTCACTTTAGTTTCTTTACAAAATTTAGACCATCATCAAAACTGTTGGGTGAGCACAATAAGACTTTATTGGTCAAATTACCTGCTTCATGGATAAAATTTTCTGGCTTGTCTTTATATGTAGACCAATCCAATCCTATATTCTGAGCAGAAATTTCATTTCTCTTTGAGGGACACATTATACATGGAATAACATCAATTCCATAAGGGCTAGACACTTTAACAATATCCTTCAGGCTGTCTATAGAACTAATGGATTGTGTGACAAAGGCTCGTGGTCTTGCTTTAAGTTTGTTTTTTATTCTAACTGGATTATCAATTTTGCTTGGAAAAGATAGATCTAATTTTATGTAATTATCAAATTTATACTCCGACAGTAATTTGACAGCAGCAGTGGGTCGTACATTGAAGAATTTATTGCCGATAATAGGATCGTCTCCACGAAGAATCAAGATGCTATAAACTCCAGACAATATTGCCTCTGTAGCAAATTGAATTATTGAGATTAGATTCCTGTCATAAAGCCTACAAGTACAACTAATCGGCTTTGATATGCCCATCTGTTTTAGTAGTGAAACCAGCATCAAATTTGAAACTCGAGGCGACCCAAGGACATTATCAGTTAGGTGTATCCCATCGACATATTCTGATACCTTACTTACTCTTGTCAAAAAAAGATCGATATTTTTTTTTACTACGCCCTTCTCAAATTGGTCGTTGTGAAGAACCTTGGGCGGGTTCATCTCATAGATAACTTTGATCATCGATAACTCACAATAATTATCATAATTAACTGCCTAAATTAAAATCTTGAATATCTGCAAGTAATCATTAATTTAATAAAACTGTGACAATAGATTTTATACTAAAGGCAACACTGAGTGTATATTGATCCTCTTTTGTATAATGAAAAGCTAATCAAAGATTTGATTTATCCTTTTTTACACAGAAAAGTAATCCTTCCAATTCGCTCAAAGCGATTCAAATTTGCAGCTGTGATGATACCGATCCATTTTACCAATGAAAACCCACATGTGATATTGATAAAAAGGACGAAACTTGTGAAAAATCATGCCGGAGAGATTTCTTTTCCAGGCGGTAATTTTAAGGATAAAGACGGTGAGATGTTAGTAACTGCACTGAGAGAATTAAGTGAAGAGATTGGGATTAGGGTCAAAAGAGAACAGATTATTGGCTATTTGAATACTGAAAGAACGTTAACCTCAAGCTACATAATATACCCCTACGTAGCTTTACTGAACAGCTTACCGAAAATCATGAATACAAATTACGAGGTTGAGAAAATCCTAGACGCCCCTCTCATACCATTACTTAAAACTAGGGAAAGTGACCTGAACCGTCAACGCCAATATTCAGATCCTCGTTTGCCTAAATTTACCTTTAAAAACGAAGTTATCTGGGGTGCTACAGCGAGAATTCTAGACCAACTTGCAAACTTTTTTTCTGGCGAAGTTACTGATTGAATTTTGACAAATTGAAAAACATTTGATTTTACTGTACTTTATTTGATATCAGTATGACTCAATAAGCATGGACTTCGGATTTATGCACCCTCAGGCTTCTAAATGTGCCAAATTTCATATCACACTTATCACACTTCCATAGATTTACCTTTGCTTGATTATAAAACGTAAAAGATTCATTCCCACTCTCATACTTGCCTGTTCTGCTGTTATAATTCACGGGATTGTAATTTATTCGGTATTTAATCCTCGAAATGTTTATTTTCAAATTGCAATGTTATTGAATTCTTTATTTAAAAAAAGTAAAGTCAATTGTACATATAGAAACCAATCAACCTTATTTTACTAACTGAAGATTAACAAAACTAATATCTCATATGGGAATAGTATCAATGTGTATTTTGAGAACCTAAGAGAGTATGTGGAATCTCTTGAAGAAGTTGATCAATTAAGAAGAATAAGAGCAAAAGTATCAGTGGATCTGGAAATTGCAGAAATTTTGCGTAGGGTTATGTATAAGAATGAAGGCCCTGCAATATTATTTGAGAATGTAGAAGGTTACAAGATTCCTGTACTTGGTAATGCATTTGGGTCACTGAAAAGATTGAAAATGGCTCTCAACATAGAAAATTTTGAAGAAATCGGAGAACGGATGACATCTCTTACAAAGTTAAGGATACCTCATGGACTATTAGATAAATTTAAGATGCTTCCAAAGCTTTCCGAACTTTCGGATTATGCTCCAAAAAACATAAACTCTGGTCCAGTAATGGAAGTTATTGAAACATCTAATCCAACTTTAGATAGTTTACCAATAATCAAATCGTTTCCTAAAGATTCTGGGAGGTTTATCACTTTTGGAATTACAGTTTCAAAAAATCCTGAGACTGAGATTCGAAACCTGGGTGTATACAGACTACAGGTTATAAGTTCTAAAAAGGCAATAATGCATTGGCAGGTACACAAGAGAGGTGCACTCCATTATCAAATGAATAGGGAGAATATGCAAAAAACTGAGGTTGCAATAATTATAGGTGCCGATCCTGCAACTGTTTTTAGTGCAGTGTCACCTGTTCCAGAGGGGTTGGATAAATTTCTATTTGCAGGAATCACACGAAAGAAAGGGATAGATCTTGTTAAATGTAGAACTATCGATCTGGAGGTTCCAGCCTCAGCAGAAATTGTTTTGGAAGGCTATGTTGACCCTACAGATCTAAACATAGAAGGACCATTTGGAGACCATACGGGTTATTATACTCCACCGGAGCCTTATCCTACGTTTACTCTTACAGCGATAATGATGAGAAAGAACCCAATTTATCTAACGACGGTTGTAGGAAAACCAATACTGGAGGACGCCTACATAGGTAAAGTCATTGAAAGAGCATTCCTGCCGATGGTAAAGCTCTTCCAACCTGAAGTAGTTGATTTTTCAATGCCTGCTGCAGGTTGGTTTCAGGGTATTGCAATCGTGTCAATCAGAAAAAGATATCCAGGGCAAGCCAAAAAGGTGATGATGGGATTATGGGGGCTAGGTCAGTTGGCACTTACAAAAATACTGATTGTAGTTGATGAGGATATCAAAGTGCATGACTTTAATGACGTGATCTGGGCTGTAACAACGCGTTCTGATCCAAAGAGGGACACATTGATAATTGAAA
>DATEFQ010000044.1:0-14619 GCA_035280585.1 Nitrososphaeraceae archaeon | reverse complement strand
ATGGATAAGGTGGTCGAGTTATTCAGTAAGCTACCTGATGATATTTGGGCAGAGTTTAGTGAGCATCCGACTTTTGTAATCACAAAAGAAGGCACTGCAGGAGACTACTTTCATAAAGATGCATTACTCAACCCGTTTTTTTACTTAATTCTAATGGCAGCCTCTAAGACAATATACGAAATAGTAATGAATGATATTAATAAAAAAGATTTGAAAATATGTTCGAACTGCAAAAAAGAAAATCCAAATGATGCAAGGTATTGCGTTGACTGTGGAAAAGATTTGTAGTCATTTAAAGATTAATGAGCTTCAAAAAGATATAGGTTGACAGGACTTGGATAAAAACAAAAATAAAAAATTTTTTATTTATTTGGGTATCTGATTCTCTTCGGCTTTTAATGCTTAAGCCGTCTGATAATCTCTTTGATAGCCTCTTGATTGATAATCCCTTAAATTATCGAGTGCAGCATTTTGAAGTGTCCTTGCGTAGTTTGCATTTAACTTTGAAATTTCAATTGCATTGTCTCTTGTGTGTCGCATAGTTGTCTTCCACGCTTCCATGCTGGCAAACATGAAATTGTTGGCCATTCTTGTTGCTGCTATGGAGCTATCGGTAATATTGCTAACTGCTTTTGTATAGTTTTCTGTAGCCTTTTGTGGTGACCAATATGTCCAGTACGAATTTTGTATATTTTCCATGTATGGTACCCATAAGGATTGAAATGAATTGATGACCTGCTTTTGTGATTCGAGGAAGTTATCTGCGATATCTTTTGTGGCTTCAATAGTTTCTTGCTGATATTCGTTGACTGCTTTTGTATATTGTGGAATCTCCTTCTTTGCTTCTTCTGTTGTCTTGTCTACTGAAGATTTTGTCTCGTCCAGAGTGATATTAACGCTCTCTCTGATTTCCTTATCTTTTTCTTTTTTTGAAGACATACATTTTTCTGAGCAAAATAATATTTAATCGTTAGATGTTGACAGTGTAACAATATTTTGCGAGAGAATATATAGTTCCTAGTATTTGGAGTCATAATATGGCGCAATATAAAACCAATTTTAGCAAAAATGAAGCCTTACATCAGTTTTTGATTATTACTTTTGATACTGACCATAGATTCTAAAGCCAAAGAACAACTGAATTGCATTGCATATTTAGTGTCAATATTTAATATTTACATGGGAGGACTGGGTTTGTATGATGGTGTGTATAAAGGAAATACCAATCCTCCCTCAATTGCCTCGTAAGTAAATTTCCCCGCCAGACTTAAGTCAAAAGCTGTATTAAAGTAAAATGGAACCAAGTTAATTCATGCTACATTAAATTTTTAAATACCTAAGAGAAAGCACACCATAATTTGCAATTCAATAACAAAGTTATGCTTTCCTTATGCTCCTTTTTTGTAATCTTTGTTATTCTCTCTTCATTGATTGTTTTTCCCAATAGGGCGATTGCAGCAGGTAAATTTACTATTGATGCTAAAATAAATCTTAAAAATATAAACAACCCTCAAAAATTGAAGGTTGTGGCATTTTCTAATGGTGAAAATAAAACCAAGTATCTGACAGGTAATGATTTAAAGTCAAATAGTGCTATTGCTTCCTTCCAATTTAATCAGAAAAATAACCTTGTTACTGTTGGTAATAATGATGAGTATTTTGTATGTGCCTATGACCTTAATGCACAAACGAACGAGATGAAGTCTTATTCTTGCATCGAGGGTAACGTTGAAAATCCATCTGGTAAAAACCCAGTAAACATAGGCTCAGGACCAGATTTGACATTGTCTACAGGAAAGTTCAAGCCTGTCAATGGTGCAGAAATAAAGAATCCGACGGTAGTGGTCTGGCTAGAAAATCTTGCAGGTAAAAAAGACTTGAAAAATATCGGAGTTGTTGCCATGATTAAGGGAGAACTTAGGTATAAAGTGATAGATGCACGAAAGTTGCTGCAAGAATCAAATGACAAGATAATAAGGGTTCCACTGCGTTTTAACAACGAATCTGAGATTGGTCCATTCAGGGTGGGAGATATGCTCTTTGGTTGCGTCTCTGCCAATGTGTTAAATCCTACTGAAGGAACGGAATGTGAGCATAGAGAGACATCACATACAGGACAGATACATAACATAATTGCAAGACACAACTAAAATGAATTGATTATTTAATAAGAACGGATTTTTCACCTATATCGGATAACTATTTTATAATTTGTTGCGCAAGTAGAATCAAGTCTTCTAGAAGACATCTGGTGAGTCCATTGGCGTATTTCAGGCTGGGCTCATCAGCATATGTTATAAATTTTAAAGATCCCACTCTACTGGATGCTTTTTTTCAATTTCGCATACAGTACCGAATCCTGTAATGTATCACGAATCATCTGAATTTTCTTAATTGTATTCTGCTCTTTCCTGGTTTTATTCGAGTTCTCGTTGAGTCGAAGTATAAGTTTGGCTAATTCGCCAAGAGTTTTATCAATCATATCAGAGTCAACCTCTATAGTTTTTCTTGACATTTTCCGTATTAGGCACTATACTCCGCACAAGATAAAAAAATATCTAATCTAATTCTCTTAAACTTTTTTGCACTATAATAAATCCTCGATGCTTGTAATTCTGGAAAAAGCAAACTATCGCGTAGAGATTATACGGTCCGTTGGACTCGGACTAATGCGTTTCACATATAACGGCAATATAGGAAATTGGTTTTATTTTTTTACTAGTTTCCAAGACAAGGTGCTGCACTTTCGAAATAAAGGCTGGAAGATATTGAAAGGCTCAGAAAATGAACTATTCAAATGAAATAGTTGTACTAGTAACGCTTCATTGCAAATGCAAATACGATAAGAATTTATTCGTTTAACATAGGAATCCGGGGAGATTCAGTTTGTCTTGGTAACTCTTCGATTAATAACGATATCTGTTTGCTTAATTCTTGAATTTTTATAGGTTTTTGAAGCATGACATCAATGATTTTATTCCTCTTGTGCTCTTCAAAAATTTTGTCATTAACTTCAAAGGCAGTAATCAAAACCGTTCCTAACGAAGGTTTCAAGTCTTTTAGGATTTTCAAAAGCTCTATTCCATTCATCTCGGGCATTTTTAGGTCAGAAATGACTACCTTGTAGGAAGAGACATTATCTTTGAAATGTTGCAAGGCTATCTTAGGGTCTGTGAATTTAAATGGTTTTATTTCCCGAATATTGCGCAGTACCTCGTAGAAAAGGTTGGTTATATCAACATCATCATCAATAATGCTAACAAATGGCTCAACCAATCCGCAAATTTTATTACAGGAGGGACATTTATATTTTTTGGCGCGACGCCTTAATATATCATAATAAATGAATCTGCATCTCACAAACGGAGAATGCTTGAGGTTTTTTTGATAGTGCTCAAGTTTTTCGTTTTGTTTCTTTTGAACAAAAAATGAGCTAAAAAGTATAAGGCTAATAAATCTAAATGTACATGAGTATATTAGCAAGAAAAACATTGAGTGTTCCTTTGGATGCTCTTAAGAAGAAAAAGCAATTTGGACCGTACGATGAATTACAAATAGTAAAATTGATGAAATATTACGGATTTCAAACTAGGGATGAGTTACTGGACTTTTTGAAATACGAGCACATACAGTTCTAGATACATGTCAAATTTATGTAGTTAGTAGAGACCCAGTTGCTCTTTTCTACTAAAGACTATGATTGCGCCATAATCAATAAACTTATTTCAATAACCATGTGGATGGTCAGCAATAATCTGGTCTATCTTGCTAGAAGTAAATTAAATTAAATTATCTCAATAATAGAGAATGACAACCCTCCCTCTCCAAAAGTAGCTCCTTGATTAAAAAGAGCTTGAGACACTAAAGCTAAGCTCCATGTCAAGGCTCATTGAAGAAAACCTAAGCTCCGTAATAACTCCAACAGACAATAAAATCAAAAATCTAAATCTTAAAACAGCTTATGACTATCTTAATCAAATATCATTTGCAATTGACGGCACACCAAATAAAACTATAGAGCTGCTATCAAACGACGCTGTCTGCGTGCTTGGTAATTCTAGAATGGCAAATCTAATGTTAATGAAGCTGGCGGTTCACTGTTTGCTGCCGAAGAAATATGGAGGCCTAAGAACTTCAAAAGTATTTGTCCTTGATGCTGGAAATTGTACTGATGTTTACCAATTTATAGACTTTATGAAACAATTTGGTCTGAATATCAAAAAGAATCTCAAGAAGATTATGATTTCAAGAGTATTTACTGTGTACCAACTAACTCACTTTTTGAAATTTGAGCTTGGCAAAATTATCAACCATTACAGAATCAATATAGTAATAATTCCAGACTTGTTGACAATGTTTTTTCAGGAAGCAGAGATAGATTTTGGAGAAGTAAACTTTTTGGTAGGGGAAATTATTGATACGCTTAAATCGATTACTAACGAAGGTAAAGTACTGCTACTAACTTCACTTGCTGTTGACGAGCAATCCCATCCCCTGGCTGTAGAATTGGGAGACAAAATTGTTAGTTGTTTTGGCAAATCTGTTGCAATTGACAAGAACAAAACCAATAATAAATTTAAAATACTAATTAGGGAAAGACAAGGTCCCGACTACATAGCTGTTAAAAAGTATCTGTCATTGGCTTCTGAAGATATGTTGCCAGTCATGGAGAGATGATGATTAGTTATGGGAAGGACTATTCCATCATTTAGGTTAGCATGCATGGCTGAGGAATTGAGGTGGCGTAAATTTCGCTCCAGACTCAATAAGGGTGATAGAAAAAAGTTCGATGAGATGTTTTCAACTTGTCGTCTATACAATAGTGCCTGTGCAAATTCTGCTAGACCGATAATTTGGGAATGTGTTATAATGTCGATTATTCTCAATGACTTCAAGAGGTTAACTAGGTTGATGGAAAAAAATCAACAAAGAAATAGCGTAAAAGCCGAAAGTGAGGAGACTCGGTGATAAAGTTGACCTTGTTCCCATACGAAGATATATTGACAAAAGAAATTCAATCATGGAATGGATTTGCTGACGCTCTACGTGAAGAAGACAAAGCACTTTTTTTGCGTATGCTTGAGCAATGTTACCAATATATAGATTCAATCAATTCTAAGGGAGAGTATTATTCTACAGAATCTCTCCTAACATGCTTAGTCTTTGTTCAGCATAAGATTATTGATTGGTTAATCAATAGTAGAAATTTCGACCAGCAAAACTGGAGATAATACGTCATAGGTTGTGACTACCATGCTGTCAGGTTGGTTATTTGATGCGTATGCTAAGGGTGATAAGATGGTTTGTTGGATAAGAAAGGATAATGGAGAAACGCTAAAGGTAGAGGATAATTGGTCTCATCCAATATATGTAGCAGCAGATGATAACTCACTATTTAAGAAAATTTTAGAAAGCGAAGATCTTGCTGAATATATTTCAAGTTCAGATATTGTGTCAAAATATGAAAAATTGACAGACACAAAGCAGTCAATGGTACTACAAATAAGACTAAAAGACTCAAACAAAGCAGCAAAAGTTGCTTCAAAGATTGAGAAAAAATTTAGGTTCGGCAAAATTAGACTTTACAATGTAGATGTACTCCCAGCCCAGACATACTTTTATGAACATGGCTTATTTCCAACTTGCTATTGTCAGGTTGAAACTGGCAAATTTGGTCTACATTGGACCGTAAGAGACGATGTATGGCGTACTGATTATGAGCTTCCTCAATTTGACAATATGCATCTAAGAGTATTTCCCAAAGTAGTAGAAGGAACGATACCAAAGCATACTGATAGAATCGGACATATTGAGATTCAAAAATATTCAAATAGCGAGATAATTCGCGTTGAAGAAAATTCTGAAACTGATGCCCTGTATCAACTCATGAAAGTTGTAGCTGATATGAACCCTGACTTTATACTGACAGATGATGGAGATTCTTTTACGTTCCCCTACCTAATACAGAGAGCAAATAACAGTATAGAATTAGAATTAGGTAGAGAAAGAGATGGCGGGTTAACAAAGGCAGCAAAAGAAGGAATATCGTACTTTTCATATGGCAAAATTTTTTTCAAACCCACAACTGTAAAGTTACCTGGAAGAATACACATTGATACTGATAATTCGTTTATTATGGGAGAATCAGGTCTTCCAGGACTGTATGAGTTGGCAAGAGTCTGCAGAATGCCCTTTCATACAGCCTCAAGGGCAAGTATTGGAAAATGTATGAGCAGCTTGCAATTTTACACGGCGGGTATGAAAGAGGTGCTTATTCCATGGAAACCTACTCTCGCAGAGCACATAAAGACGCTGGAAGAACTTTTAGTTGCCGACCGAGGAGGCATGATTCTTGAGCCCTATATTGGAGTCCATGAAAATGTTGCAGAGCTTGATTTTGTTTCTCTATACCCTTCGATAATGGAACAGAAGAATATTTCAGCAGAAACAGTATTTTGCCAGTGCTGTCCTGATTCAAAGTTGGGCGTTCCTGGGTTAGATAACTATTACATATGTGAAAAACGAAGAGGCCTAGTCCCGACAGCTCTTGAAATACTTTTGAAAAAGAGAAAAATCTACAAGCAACTCAAAAATTCAACTACAGATAATAAATTAAAAGAAGTTTATGACGCAAGACAAACTGCGCTTAAATGGGTCCTAGTAACAAGTTTTGGGTACCTTGGTTTTAACAATGCTAAATTTGGTAGAATTGATGCTCACATTGCAGTGTGTGCTTTTGATAGGTATATTTTGATACAAACTATAAGAACTGCTGAACAACAGGGATTTAAAATTCTCCACGCTATAGTAGACTCTATTTGGGTCCAGAAAGGTGGAGACAGAAATGTAAGCAAACCTGACTATGAGGCACTCGAAGAAGCCATAGAAATTCAAACAAATTTTACTATTTCACTTGAAGGTGTGTATAAGTGGATTGCATTTGTTCCCTCAAAAAGTAATGACATTTTAGGAGTTCCTAATAGATATTTCGGCGTCTTCGAGGATGGTTCACTCAAACTACGAGGAATAGAAGCAAGAAGACATGATACTCCAATTTTTTTCTCCAATTACCAACAACTAATATTGCATGAGTTGTCAGAAGCTAACAGCGTTAATGAGGTAAAATCAATGTTTCCCAAAATACATACGATATTTGAGAGTCATTTAAGGTTTCTAAAAGAAAGGAAGGTTCCACTGAATGAGCTGGCATTTACTAAAAGGATTTCAAAAAACTATGACGAGTACCAAGACAGAAACACTGTTGAAAATAACGCCATACAAAAGCTGAGTGGAGGAGGTAAGTCACTAAAGGCGGGGCAGATTCTAAAATATATAGTAACTGACTACTACCGCAAAAACTCTAAGAAAAGAAGCATCCCCATTGAATTAGCAAATTCAAAAACAAAGTACGACATTAAGAGATATTGTGAAGTATTACAAGAAGTCACTAATACTGTAACGCAGCCGTTTGGTTTGTCAATGAAAGCAGAGAATATTAAATGCTTCTAATAACTTTTGAAAAGAATTTTGGGACATTTGACATAACTTTGAGGCTCCATTCAATGAGGATACCAAATTTATATCCACTAGCCATTGTAAATGATTTCTTCTATAGTATCTCTGCAGAAATGCTTTAAGCTACAGGTTTACAACTCTGTAACATAGATATGTCCTTAAAACAAGTTTTAAGATTAGTCTGGAATAATTCCTTACGTAGTGGAACGGTCAAATTTGATGAAATAGTTGGTCATGATGATATCAAAACAATCTTCACAAGAGCGCTACTATCAAAAAGACCAATTCATGTGCTCTTAGTGGGCTCCCCTGGCTCTGCCAAAACTATGTTTCTGACTGAAATATTGCATAGTATAAAGGAATCTTATTTTATAGTTGGAAGCAACACTTCTAAAGCTGGGCTTGTAAATCAGTTATTTGAAAGGCGACCAAAATTTCTGCTAATAGATGAATTAGATAAAATGAATAAAGTTGACCAGACGTCACTATTACATTTAATGGAGACAGGGATAATTTCTGAAACTAAAATCAATAAGACAAGAGAAATGGAGCTGACCTCATGGGTCTTTGCCACTGCTAATTCATGTGATAAAATAATTGAACCCCTCCTGTCTAGATTTTTAGTTTTGGAAGTCCAAGAATATACCTTTGAAGAATTTACAGAGATAGCAATTAACAGGCTTGCAGAAGAAAAGGTTGACAGACATATGGCGGCCGTTATTGCAGAAAAGGTATGGGACGAACTTGACTCGAGAGATATAAGAGATGTTATAAAGGTGTCAAGATTGGTAACTAATCCAGAAGATATTAGTCGTATTATCTGCGTAATGAATCGTTATTCTAGGAAATAGCAATGACAATTTTGAGAAAAGCTGAAATTTTATTAGATTATAAAATTTTCTGAATCTTAATACGAAAATCTGGTGGACATTCGGTATGGTGGAATGAATAAGCCTGATGCCCACCAGATGAAATTAGTTCTGTCAAAACAATCTTAGACAACAAAATTAATAATAGTTAACGCACTGGTCGGCCCTGGAAGCAGTTTAACTTCAGACCCACCAGGAATGAAACTGTAGTATCTGCGTCCAGATTCGTTGGTAGTCAGGCTTTCCCTTCTTGAAGGTGTAATATTGTATTCAACAAATATTAAATAAGTATCAAACTGATGGGCCCGTTGGAAGGTAGAGGACCCAGGCCTATCAGTCACCAAACCCACTTAGGCTGATTGGATATCCTTTTACGAAAGACGGAAGTATTAAAGCGTTACCTGATTATGTAACTCATCAATAAGATAAGATATGACGCAAGGAACCAAAATGACTAAAATAACTGGTGGACCCAAGGAAAGATAGGCCCACCAGACAAAGGCACTGCTTGGCCGTTTATAGTGTAACACTAAACAACAATAACAAAAAACATGATGGGCCCATAATGGTTGAGAAACAGGCCCATCACATGATTCTCGCCATTTTCTTGGTTGCAAACCTATAGCCAATAAATTATAAAACAATAAATTTTACTAAAAAACAGACCCGTATATAGCATCTTGAGATTCATCGTCTATATGTTCCTAGTTATGACACATGGACTCAATATATGAAGCGAAAGTGAGTAGAATAATCACACTAACGACTTTTTGTTTTTCACGTGTGACGTATATAGAAGATTAGCCTAAAGTTACAGTGGTTGAGATGAGTACGCATACAATTTCTAAGAATAAGATAATAGACCGCTTTAAATCAATGTTTTTTCTATGTACGCACTGTGATAATCCTACTCCATTAAACATGTCTGATATTGGAATAGAAAAAGAAAACATTATGGCCTTCGGCATATGTCCTAATTGTAGTAAAAAATTCTTAGTGAAAATTGAAGACTATGGAAGAGTTACCTGATTATGTGTATGTTAGAATATTGCATATCTGATAACTAATTGCCATTTTCTATACAAAGGCATGCATTTACGCCTCGCAGAAGGGAACGGGTATATGGCCTCTAAACTTTTCAACAAAAACCTTCAGGACTATATGATACGTCGAAAAGGTATATCGTCTGAGAATGTAATTACAGAGCTCCATTTTCTATTGCAAATATGGTTCTTGCCAGGGGGAACAATTTCTTCACAATTATCGCATGTCCACTCTTCGTCTCTTTTCTTTTTGTAATGCATCCTGTTTTCATGTTTTATCCGGTATTTTTCCTTCTGTGATTCTGTTGGGTATTCATCTGCAAATGTAAGTACATTTTCTAAATCTTGTTGTATTAATGGAATAGCCTCTTCAAGCTTTTCCTTTGCTTCTTGCATCTGTTGTTCCTCTTTTAATGCTCTGTGGTCTTCAAATGTAACTACTCTATATTCGGGTGTGCTATGGTCATACAATGTAAAGCGGTCGCCATATATCCCTAGATGTGGAAATGATGTGGTCTCCAATCCCATGTCCTCTTGAACCTCCTGTATCTTTCTTGCATATTGTTCCATCTTGGTGATATTTTTCTCTGATATACTAATTTTATAAGCAATCCAAAGTTTGCGTAGCGCATTCATACCTTGTCCAAATGTAAAACCGGATGGACACGTTAGCAGCTTTCGTTCATTGTACGTATATGAATCCAGGTAACCGAACCTTTTTGAAAAGAGAGTCTTTGCCTGTCCACGCGGTCTATATTTCTTTTGTTTCGTTTGGCCTATTACCAATTTCCGTTGCTGATTACGACATACTCCTACTGTGCCATCTTTTCGAATGTATTTTTTCTTGAACTTGTACAGTCTTAGTTTCAATTACCTTGTCTAACTCAGGTAAAGTAATGTATTTGAATCTATGGGGCTTTCTGGAATAAATGTTTCGTATCAATCCAACTTTTTTATCACGAGTTCAGCATTTTGACAAAAATGTCGTGTATTTAGCTTAAAATCATAGACATGCCTTATGGGCTTCAGACGTATCCCAACTACATTACACATTTCAGATCAGGCGAGGGGCACGCTTTAGGGTGTTTTAAGATACCTCTTCTCTCAGACGTATTTCCAACTTCGGTTTTCTGCTAGTTTTGAGGTGGCTGGATACCAGGCTAGGCGCGTAGCGCTACCAAATACACCAAAAAACGTGACGCACCCGTAAATGAAATGTAGGTGCACGCCGCGATTAAATAAAAAGAAGGCGCGTACTGTTTAGATGCGTGTATATTGGAGCCCTTAACGCGTGTATGAAACGCTATCGAATATGGGGGTAATTGATATCTTATCCGCCTCTTTGGTACAACTATTGCACGCCCGTTCAATATCTTCATTAGGAACTAAATTCAATCAAGTCAAAAAACTCTTATCGTTATTTGATAATAACCTCTGACGTGGTCGGAAAACTTAACATAGAGAGGAATTGTTAAGTTGATTCATTTTTTTAATTTAAACTGCAATTTCAGCACCATATACGTACAATGGTGGCAAACAAAAGGACAAGATCGACATGGGGCTAGTCGTTATAGTAACGCTAGAGGTCCTATAAGCAGATTCATTTAATCATAATATGAATCAAGCTATTAGTGTTTCTTTTAAAAATATATTTTTTATTTTATACGTTTAATATGTACGGACTACCACAACTAAATATTTAAAAAAAGAAAGTTTAAACCGCGTCGCCTGATGTTCCCTGATTCTTATCTCTCTTTACTGCAGTTGGTTCGTGTTCGGCAATATCTTCAGGGTTCATTGGTTCCTTACCACCCTTTTCATTTTCCCTGTATTCCGTTTCATCTTTTGAACCTTTGTAAGTATCTGGATCTGCAACTTTTTCTGCTGAATCTTCAACTTTGTTTGCGGTTTTTTTAAATCCCTCTTTTATTTTATCGAAGGTTCCCATTGTGGCTATAATATAGTCAATAAATTATTTAACAATTGAAGATAATTTCAACGGTGGGCTCTTTTTGATTTATTAGAAATCTTGAAAATCCAAGAAATTGATCCATCTTGCTTAAACTTAACCTTCCTAGACTCTTCAAGATAATTCAGAATTACAGTTATAGTTTGAAACATTACTTTTCCCTGGAGACTTTGAAATAATTGATACTTATTTCTGAAATGCTTTTTCTTCTTGAGTTTCTGTTCAACCATTTTAATCGTATTTAGTTTAGGTTGATGCAATATGGTTCTCATTGTTCAAATGATTTCAGAAAACAAATTATAAATTTATTATATCAACTGAGAGGGAAACATTTCTGAGTTTCATAATTATGCAGTTGAGTATCAACTTCCATAATTAGATCATGTATACCTATGGGTTTCTGAATAAATGCGTTTATTATTTTCTTTTTTGTGTATGCTCGGAAAATCTGATCATCTTTGTCGAACCCAGTCATTAAAATCGTTCTTACCATAGGATTCAAATCTTTTGTCTTTTTGAGCAATTCCATACCGTTCAACCCAGGCATCCTATAATCAGATATTACCAATGCATAGGCAGATTCGTTTACTTGAAAATGCTCTAGTGCTAAAATAGGATCTGTAAAGGCAAATAGTCTAACTCCTTCAAGCTGGCTTAAAGCATCACGGAAAAGTTGCGCAATATCAAAATCATCATCAATTATGGATATTATTTTACCTGAATCCTGCAAAAATATTCATCTTCTACCACTCCCAGTGACTGTAATGCGATTCATATATTCTATTATACCGGTGGTTGTAAAAATAGTATTTCAATCTATGCCCCAAAAAGCACTTTCTAATTTTTGGAATAAAAGAATCAGTTTGTCTTTGATAACTGAAAATAATACGCGATTACAATGCCTTTATCAATGCCGTGCGTCTTTATGTATTAATACGCAGCAACTTTCACAGTTACCTGTGTAGCCTACAACAAAAACTGATGAGATTAGAAATTCGACACCTATCCCACCGGCAGAGTTGACGGAGTTTATTGCAAATTGATGTTCAAGGAAGTATGAAACGGTTTTAGGAGATTTTTCTATTAAAATGCTGACAGGAGGGATGGTTACGAACCTGTCAAATTCGCTTACAAATGAGGATACCAAAGCCCTCCTATCAGGTATGAATAGGTAATAATAATATCATGAAAATATATAAAAAATTTTCTGACTTTAATAAAACTGGTGAGCCCTGGAAGCAGTTTATCTTCAGGCCCACCAGGAATGAAAACGTTGCGTCTCGTTAACGGATCCATTATCTACGTCACCAAACTATAAAAAGTTAAAGCGTAATGAGAGGAAGAATTGGTTCGACTAAAAAGATTGCAAAAAAAAGTGTTAAGGTGAAGATGATGACGCTGGTTGTGATGACACTGTTTGCCTTAAGTATATGATCTGATTAACCATGGCGTGTACAGCGTCAGGAGTATCGGCTTCAACTTCGATTTCAATGTTTGAGTCTGGATGGTCTTTATCCTTTGCCAATAACCTTAGTCTATTTGTCATTAAGTATATCTTGAGAGGAAAACTATAAAAAAATGCTCAACATATGAATTCCTTTCTTATCACAAACTATGTTAAACAGAAATATAATAGTTAAAGACCGATGGGGCTCAGAATCGTAGTCGATTGCTTGAGCCATGAGTCAAAGCCGCGCTTAATTGTCGAATAGTTGCTCTCTTACTCTTTCGTATAGTCTGTTCATTGTGACAGGTTTTTCAATAGTGGAATTTATGACTGCATCTTCCATATATTGCTGAAACTTTTCTTCTTCCTCAAAGTTATACGCACTCATCAATATCGTTCTTACTTTAGGATTTGAATCTTTTACTTTTTTGAGTAGTTCTAATCCATTTAGACTTGGCATTCTTAGATCTGAAATAACTAATGCATAGTGCTCTTTGTTCTCTGTAAAGTGTTCAAGAGCCTTGACAGGGTCTGTAAAAGAGAAAACTGAAATTCCGTCAATATTTTGGCGCAAAGCCTCATGAAAGAATGTAGCAGTACCTGCGTCGTCATCTACTACACTAACCATTCTGCTATCACTAGACAATGCCTACTTCACGTTTGTCCCAGGCGTTATATAAGAATGTCCTCATTCACCAATAAGTGATCGAGCAATAAGCAAGCTTAATTATTGTCAGTATTATATGCGATTTATTTGACAACAATTGTAATGCTATTGTTTGGAGGTCTTTGTAAATAGCCCGAATTCTGTTAGTGGATGATGAGAAAGATTTATGCAGAACATACGAACTGATACTCGAAAGCCATGGATTCGAAGTAGATTGCTTTACTGACTCGGCTATGGTTTTGGAAAAATTCAAACCCAATGTATACGACTTGATAATTTTGGATATTAAAATGCCAGACCCTAACGGCTTCAAACTGTATGATCAAATTAAATCAAGGGATTCAAATATCAAGACTCTATTTATAACAGCACTTAATAGCGTAGAGCCTTACAGTATTGAAAATAAGAAAGTTTACCCTATAAAGGGTCAAAGACATTACGTAAAGAAGCCATTAGCTATGGATGAACTTTTGGAACAAGTTTATTCACTCTTGGTTCCCGAAGAGGAATATGAAGAAGTTATTTAATTCTATTACAATCTTAATTATTCTTTAAATTTAATGCAATGACACTTCAGACATTCATTACCTCCTAAATGAAACTCTCTAGTATGATGACACAGAACGCATTGATCTGACTTGGTAGCCAAGTGATATCTCCTTTATTCTATATTTCAAACTTTTTTATTCGTTACTACAAACTAAGTATAAAATCCAGTCCAGAATTCTTACTTCACTATCTAACGGATCGGATTCAAGTATGGAATCTTTTTCATTAATCTTATCAATAATGTTATTCATTCTAGATTCAATAAGAGTGCAAATATTGATACGAGCATCCTTCATATTTGTCGAGTTTTGCGTTGGTGGGTGTTTTTTCTTGTAATACTCATATCCACTAAATTATAAAAAAGTTAAACACTGGCGGGCCTTCAGAACTTGGATGACCATTAGACCCGCCAGCGATCAATACTGCATTTACATCGCAGTTAATTTTCTTCGTTAGAATATTATAAAAATTCTTTAGTACAAGTACGAAATTAAGAACTGGTGGGCCTGTATTGTATCCACGATTTGGCCCACCTGGGATTGAACATTGCACTTTAAGTC
>DATEFQ010000043.1:0-14450 GCA_035280585.1 Nitrososphaeraceae archaeon | reverse complement strand
ACCAATTAGATCTATTGAAGACCAGTGAATGCATCGTCCCCAGTATTAACTGGACTATCTATAGTATTGCTGCAGCTAAACTCATTGTTGTTACCACTACCTTCGCCACCATTAGAGCCGCTGCTACTACCATCACCGGTGTCTCCGCCGTTACCACCGTTACCACCGCCATCCTCTACTTTGCAGTCATTTTTCTGGACTATGTCGATGGATCTGCTATTACAGTTGTGGTCATCATTTTTTTCACACTCATCTTTTGCGGCAAATGCTGGAGTTGCTTGGATTGTTGTTGCTGTTAGCGCTGTCAACATTCCTGCAGACAGTACTACTAACATCAATACGTTTTTTGAATTCATTTGTTATCGCGAATTGATACTAAACTAAGTATAAGTAGATTGGGTAAGAACAAGTGGGAAAAAAAGAAGAGATTTTTTCCTACTTGCATAAATCTGAAAATATCTACAGATTCTTATTCAGCAAAATCTTACAAAATTGTTATATACATTTAAGTTGAAATACATTCAAGTATACAATGATTTGTCAATTGACGGGCTCAAAGCCTGCGACGAAGGCCCGTCAATTTTTTAAATAATTCAATCATTCTAATTATCTTGACATTGATGTGGGTTTAGTGTGAGTATTCGCAGCAATTCTATTTGGTAACCTTTCAAACTGAGTCTAAGAGCATTTACTTTGTTTTGAAATTGTTATACATCATAATTGCTTCTGCGTATAATTCTCTTGCTTCTTTACCAAAGGCCTGTACCAAGTAGTTAATATCTTCAATACACTTTAATTCCACACAACAGATAGATACTTACTCTATTCTGTAACTCAAATTCACAATTGAAATCAGATGAACTCAATTTTTTTATCTTTATCATAATTGGTAACCCTGCAAACTCTCTCGAGATTTGATATTTAAGGCATTTAGAACGCTTTTATAGATGAGATAAAAATCTTCTATCGTATGAAGACAGCAATAATGTTTGCAGTAGCATTAACAATGCTAATTGCTTCGGTGATTGTATTTGCTCTTCCAACTCTAACCCAAGCGGCAAAACCAACTAAATGGTGCACATCTAGTCCCTGGGACGTCGGCCCAACGTGCTTCACTGGGAAAGCGCAATGTGATAAATTCGTAGATGAACATCCATCTGGCTGGTATAGACCTTGCAGTCGCGATAAGTGAGAATTTATAGAACACAAATACCCTCTTATCGCACCCCTATTTATTGTAAAATATCCTAGTTGGTAACGTTTCAGACTGAGTTTTACCTCTAGGTATTGCTATGCTAATCCTTGCATGGTTTGATTGTTGCATGCACTTATTGTATTTACTCATCAGTAATGTACTGCGAAGTAGTTTACATGTAAGTATTATAAAATTTCAAATTTTCAATTAACTCATTTATTTCAATAGTTTGTGGAATCTAGGGAAATTTGCAGTTTATCTTACTATTATTTAAGACATTATGTTATGAAAACACCTTTGGAAAGTAGGTTTCATGCCTTTGGGCCCCACTTCAATGATAGATTCGTATTGTTAACAATAGCAATCCGACCAGCTTCGACTATCGTGAAATTCTACATGGATCCCCGAACCCGATCAAATCAATGTTAAATTAACGTGATTCCATCCAGTGTTTAGATATTTGTATCAATGTACATATATATTCTGGGAAAAATATTTGGTTACTTTTGGATAGAGTTATGCGCCTTGAACTAACCATTCCGTTACCAACATCGTCATGTTATTGGATGATCAATTGTAAGCAAGTTATATTACTGACGGTATTATCTTGTTTGTTATTTACTATCGTACTATTTCATACTCAATCAGAAGGCGCTAAACTTGGCACTAGAGAAGGCCAACAGCTTAACTTCGTTGCTGTCGGAGATTTTGCATGTACAAGTGAGGCTAATAGCACAGTAGCAAATATGGTAAAGAAAGATCCAGAAATTGTACTAGCTTTAGGAGATCTCTCATATGAGAGATCTCCTAACTGTTGGTTAAATGGTATCAGTCCTTTAGATAGTAGCGGCAAAGTCAAAATAGCGTTTGGAGATCACGATATGACCAATGAGTTGTTCAAATATAACACTTACTTAAAACATTTCAACTTGACTAAACCATATTATTCTTTTAATTATCACAATGTGCACTTCTTGGCAATGGCAACAGCCAAAAATAAAATACTACCATACGTAGTAAATTCGCAACAATATGAATATGTCAGAAATGATCTTAAATTGGCCCGTGAAAATAAGAGTATAGATTGGATAATTGTGTATTCCTTTAAACCGTTCTATTCTTCAAATTCAACCCATCCTGGCGAAGAGGAACTTCGGGATTTCTACCACCCGCTTTTTGACGCATATGACGTCGACCTTGTATTGCAAGCCCATAACCATAACTATCAGCGAACATATCCAATGACTTTTAATAATTCCTCGCCAAAATATCCCATTATCTCAGACAAACAAACGTATAATTTTTCCAACCCTAAAGCACCAATGTTCGTTACTGTTGGAACAGCAGGCGCGCCGCTTTACAATTTCTCAAGTCAATCCCCATACACGATATTTCAACTTGCTCAATACGGCTTTCTAAACGTAGATATTGAAAAATTACAAAACGTAAACACTCTCAGAGGTACGTTCTATGATAATAATCTGAATAAACTGGATAACTTTACTATCACGAAGTAGCAATTGTCCTTCAACCTGAACATTATATTATCGGGATTCTATAGCGGCTGCAGCAGTCAACTTATACTCAACAAATTATGATTCTGCAGAAATAAAAAATAAACTTTTTTTTACTTTTTATCTTATCGGCGCAGGAAATACATACTTCCTATCTTTAACTTATTATTAGGTTAATCATCCATATTATTTCGGATGAATTTGACAAATTTATCATTATGTTTGCTATTATCAACTTTAGTTGCTATCCTTTCTGTATTAATTTTTACTTCACAATTTGTTCCCAAATTGGATGCTCAAACTACAATAGGAAATACGGAAGACAAAAAAGTAGTAATTCTAAACTTTGACGATGGCCGTAAGTCCCAGTTTACCGAAGCAAAACCAATTCTTGACAAATATGGATTTAAGGCTACTTTCTATGTTGTCTGCGGCTATCTGGGAAATAAGCCTGGTTATATGAATTGGACCGAAATCCAACAACTCTCTGCAGAGGGTCATGATATAGAATCTCACACCATGAATCACCGTAACCTAAGCGATTCATCAAAAAAGAGTCTGGAATTTCAGATAGGGGAGTCTAAGGCGTGTCTTCAGGAACATGGGATAAAAGCGACAAGTTTTGCTTATCCCTTTGATCAAGGATCGGATAACAAAACTGTCGTAAAGGTTGTGTCCAAATACTATGATTTGGCTAGAACTGCAAGCAGCCCAGTCACTTTTTTACACTGCGATGGTTGGATACATCAATCACACCAGAATGATTGCAGCACATATACCAAAGATGGTAAACTTAATTATGCTAATCAATATTCGATTAGAGGTTGGAGTCATGACCAGTCTAGGAAAGTAAATTCGTTTGACGATGATGCATTGTATAATAGGTTCGTTCAAGTGGTAAACAGCCAAACTAAATATAATAATAATGGAACAATAAACGCAATTCCTATTGTCATATATCATAGCTCAGGTGATCAAGAAATTGATTACAGCACTAACCTGGATTTATTCAACAAGGAGATGAAATATTTGCACGATGGTAATTTTACAGTATTAACTATGGCAAATCTTGGATTCGATAAAAATAGAAACTATTTATACATAAAATAATTCAAATGTATTGACCGAAAGACTACATAGTTTAAATTACAAAGGTTGAGTCGCATAACATAATAAGATCCTCTACCTAATTTGTCATTTTCATACTTTATCCGGCACTACAGGCTATGATTAAAACCCAAATCTTCTAGACGTTAAGTCCTGAATAATCTTATGTTCCAAGCCACGGCAAAAGATAATACTATCATTTTACCACTTGTAAATAATAGTAAATGGATAAAAAAAACAAAACCGCAATAATACTATTTATTCTAATCGTTGCTGTTGGTATTGCTACTACACCGGTTTTGAGGGTATATGCGCTTGATAAAGATCAGGTCATTTTATGTGTATCCGCTCAAGACAAGGAACGAAACAACGATTTAAATTGTCATATTTATAAAATGAAGGACGTCGATATGTCAGATCATAAATTTGTCAAAAATTTGTTTTCTCACGAGTATATTATTGAACCTGATAATCCGAATCCAAAACTAAATTATGACAAGGTTGGACTGTTGATAGATTGACTGGATCAGTCTTCCAATAGCCCAATTTGCTAATCCTAAATACTTAAAACATCAAATTTATCTTACTTTTAGTCAGCGGAAGTATAAAGTTTTTAAAACCCTTTTATAGATGAGATAGATACTCAATTTAATGAAAAATTATAACAAATTTTTATCTACGCTATTGTTTTTTACCATTGGAACTTTAACGGCGCAAATGGGTTTAGACTCTGAAGTTTTTGCCCAAGATACCAATGCCACTTCGAGCACAAATGGTTCTACATCTGCCAATACGACAGCTACATTAGCAAAAGGTGATAAAGTCGGTCTACAAGTCGAGGAGTTATCCGTTACGAAATCAGCAACGGCTGTAACGGAGGTTAAAGGTAAGATCAGGAATAACAATACCATGAGTGTTAACGATGTGAAAGTGAATGCGCAGTTTTTTGATAAGGATGGTACTGTTCTTAGTAACGCTAGTAAATTTGTTTCAAGCCAATCTTTCATATTGAAACCTGGAGATACGTTGCCATTCGAGTTTTTAGAAATAATTTCATTTGATAGGATTGCCAGGTACAATATAACTGCTATAGGGATTGTAACTGGATAATTGTCCCTGCCTTTTTTAGTTCTGCCTAATAAAGCGTCATGACTTGCTATTCTTTATCGAGGGAATAACTTTTAATCGTTACTATAAAAGAGTACAAAAACAGGTTTCTACTTCACTATCCAATGGATCGGCTTCTAAAGTAGAATTTTGAACTCACTAAATGCAAGTTTTGCAATTTTTTTGGAAAGATTTATTTTGTAAGTGTTCTCCTCTTTAACTCTACGATACAATATTTTTGAATCTTCAACAACTATAAGCAATGTCTGTTGTACATTCATGGATTTAATTAGCACTATGAAGATTTAATATGAGAAGACCTTCACAGAGAGGGAGACTTAAACCAGATCGAATGAACCGTCTGATCTAATATTTATTGTATGTTCTCCATATGTATATGGCTTGAAATCTTATTTTTTTACATTGGTAATTCTGCTGACATTAACCTTTAGTTTCTTGCTTGGGAATGTTGTATCGTCAAGAGTTATGGCTGAATCGGGAGTCGGAAAAGATGTATTCAAAATCGTTGTGAGTCTTTACGGTATTACAGATTCAACGAAAGATATCATAACAATCGCCACTGTCGGTGATCAGACGAAGGTGAAGTTACACAACGCAGGAAATTCGACCTCCGATAAGGTTTCTTATGTATTCTCATTTCCAGGTCTAAGCGTAGTAGACGGAGAAAAGTACAACGTGTGCACCATGACCACCGATAATTTTAACCTAAAGTGTGAACATGGCCAAAATTCGCCCTTTAGCAGACCCGAATTTGTAGACATAAACGTATCACAAAAATCAAGCGAAAAGGTTTCTGAGAAATCTAGCGAAAATGAATCACAGAATTCTAACGAAAAGAAAAAATAGAAATCGAATCCTAACTTTTTTATAATTTATTGGGCTATGTCAGAACAGATCAACTCGCGCAATGCGAGATTTGTCACTGGTGGGTCTGTCCGATCAAGAAAACGCAAATAGCAGAACGGTGTAGTGACTCCTGTTTTACTAAAGGATATTAAACGAGAGTTAAATAGAGGAACTATGATGGAACCCGACATCTTTTCTTTTTGCCCAAAGTATCGGGATAATCTCTGACATGATAACCACTATAAGACCAAACGCCCCTATTACTGTAATTGCTGACAATATTTGACTAGGCATTTCCATTTTATGGTATATGCCCCCAAGCCATAAGTAAGTTAAAAATACTTGCTGGGCGGCGGTTAAAACGAACAAGAACAAGAAACAACTGACCTCACCAACATAGAGTATTATTCACTGGAAAATAAATAAGATTTCAGGATCCAAATTAAGCAAAAGATAAGAACTGGTGGACCAATGATTCGTAAGAAGGCCCACCAGGATAAAAAACCCGGAGAATACATTATAATTCTGATAGCCAGCAATATCAGCGTTTCAAAAGATTGTTACTAAATAATTAAATGGGAGTGAGGCTCAGGTATGGATAGGGAGCCTCCTTCGAGCCCTCCCTGAATACAGAATTAAGAAGTTAATCATACAACATAGTGATCTTTAGTCACGATATCTCCATTATGATGCTCGATTTTTGTTATAGCATGGAGTGTCTGCTATATCGTCATGTTTTTGTTCAAACTTACACGTATCTCTTTGATGAAAACAAAGGTGACCATTACCAGCCTGATCATAGCAAAAATCCTCATCAGCAAATACTATGCTAAAGGAGTTCAATACAATGATTATGGATGTCATTGCAACCAATATGAAGACCGCACTGACTTTGCGATTCATCATTATAAGAATCGTAAAAATCTAATTAAAATCTATTGATACAAATATCTAATTCAAATTTCATCATCTAGTGGAATCTTCAGTTGTTTAGCATGCAGTTTATCGACCTCATCTAAGAAGTCGCTAGGTGTGTTTATGGCCGTATCCACTCATGACTGTAACAATAAATTTTATTGAACTGGGGGCGAACTGGAATTTCCTTGGTCTGGACTAATTTCGGCATTACCTTTTGAAAGTTCATTTTTCTTGGAAATAAAGTTCTTAAATGGACTTGTATCATTGGACGGTTTGACAGTGAGTGAATTACCTGTCGCAAGATCCAATCCCTTCTTAAGGTCTGTTGGCAAACCACTGCTCATCTGAGATACTGTCTTTCCACATTTCCATGTGCCATTTTTCTGTTTATCACATCGCCAAACATCATTGTTGGTAGGATCGTTGTCCGAACAGAATGCAGTTTTCTTGTCTTTTGTATAAGAACAACTCATTACATATTCGTTATCAGCGGAAAAGGCCCTTGAGGAAGTGTATGTCATGGTAAAAAGTACAGCAGACAAGGCAAAAACTAGAATTAACGCGAATTTCATCAAAAAGCAAACGCAGATATACTTTATAAGTATTTTCGATTTCGCCTAATATCATAAGCTTTCAAAATTAGCCACAAGAATTGTGTGTAAGGAAACTAAAACATTTTTATAATTAGATGATGCAAAAGAGACTTTAATGAACAAGAACACTGTGTTTGGTTTAGTTATTTTGTTATCAATTGCAACCTTGGCAGCAACTATAGTGCTCTCCTTTGGTATGGCAAAAGCCGAAACAGCAAAATCAGACAAATGGTGTTATACCAAGTTTGATTCTAATCTAGTATGCTTTCAGGACAAGAGTAGTTGCAATGACGGATTCGATTTTTCCGGTGGCGCTGCTAGAGATTGTCACAAGGAGTAATAAGATATCTTCATAATTTTTTTTGACTATGTCTTTTACTCTATCGATAAGCCTTCAAACTTCAGAACATTTAGGGCTTCTGTCTTGGATCGTATATCTTTGGTTTATGTCCTCCCTTATGTTCCCAAAACTTTCTCGATTGCTCTGAAAGCCATTCAAAATTCTCCATAAATGCCTTAACATCTCTTCTTTGTCTCTCCTTCATTATTGAAGGCTCTAAGCAAACCCAGCAACGATATACTACAAGCCCATATTCCCGTAAAAACAAATTTTTATCGATATTTTTATTCTTAACCAAAACTCCGATGACGTCAAAATCGGCTCTAACGTTTTCAACTTCTGGAACATCATGAAATATGTACAGGTTGCCTGTTTCTTGAAACTCGTGATGCAATTCGTAAACTTTTTTTCTGGAATTTCTATGTTCACTATTATTTAGTATTTTGAAAGCATCCTGCAATCCATTTATTGTGTGTTGTTTTCTAAAATAACGAAGTGATACAAATGCGATAATAACTGCGCCAATGAAAGAAAGAATGGAAATCAAAAGTCCTATTAACGCTAAATCCACTACATTAGGTCAACTCCTTTCAAACTAAGCCTCAAGATTTAATATATAAGTTATTTTGAACCCTACTATAGATGAGACAAATATCCAAATTTAATGAACGGTAAAATCTTTTTTAATGAACGGTAAGATCCTTTTGGTATTGACTCTTGTAGCATCATTAGCCGTGTCAAGTAACTTTGCAGGAAGCTCTTTTACAGACAGATTTAAGGATTCTGGACATGCTTCTCCCGGCTTACTCACAATGCTGTTAAATTGCAACCGCTATTAATATTTAAAAATGGAGAGTTTATCCATCCAGTATTCTAATTTAGAATGAATAATTATGCATAAATCCTAAACGAATCGATCATATTTTCAACTATTGGAGTGTATTTGTTGAATTGAGGAGGATCTGTGATATATGTTACGGCATAGATAGAATCCTTCTCTGGAACCATTGTTGCGACTGTCATTTCTTTTGAAGTAACCGAGTTTTTACCATTTGCTTTTTCGCTATTTGTATTATAATTTAGATAAACGGCCTTCAACGCAGGTCTATCACTTAATGTGGTAGAACTATTTCTATAATAATTAAGCAATTTGAAATCATTGTGCTCGTTCTTGAATGTTTGTCCGTATTCATCTATCGAATTATATTCGCCTATGGGAAAGATTCGAATTTCAACATTTGCATTATTTTGAGGAGGGGCAAATTTTGTGACGGGATTAAACGAAGGTGCATGACTGATTGCCCAGCCTAACGGATACATTATACTAAAGCCAAGGTCCTTGTCACTGTAAGTCAAGGCAGAAAAATTAGACAAAGATGTGGAATTGGACACGTTTGAGGGGGACTTACCGAATATATAGTCACACACAGCCCTAGGGGAAACAATTAGACATTTATTATAAAAATCGTCATATATACTTGAACCATTTGCATTTTGCGAGGTTAAAGAAATTACAGTTATCATTGTTAGGAACAATATTGCAATAGGAGTTAATAGTGCAATTAATTTCAGGTTTGAATTGTCCAATAGCATTAGGTCTTCACTTATTTAGCTGATGGTGCGAATAGAATATTAAGGTCAAAATGGGGACAAGAAGATATTAGATAAGAATTATATTACCAACGTTTTAGAGTGTCGCAGTTCTAAAGTTATTTGAACACTAGAAAAAATTATCGACATTGGCTAACGAGAAATCAAAAGCCGATGGCAAATTCATGAATTCAGTCGGTTTTGTATTTGTCTATGATGCCTTACGTCATATTGCTAAATATATAAGACTTGAGTAACAAATCTTAACAGCCTTTTAGATTATGGTGATGCATATGAGTATCCCTAAACACAGCATCTGGTGAACGGTTGGTTCTTGCTCACTAAAGCCGTAAAATCACCAGATCTTAAAGTTTATCATTGATAAATTTTTAACGCGGTAGAGGGACATTAGTGCTTTGCTCCAGATTAATAAGAACCAATTCCCCTCCGCCGTGCATATGAATCGTTGTTCTTCATTAACGAAACATAATAAGTAATTATTAAATTTGCATTATCATACTTAAGCAAAATTTAAGAATTGGTGGGACTATACTCGTCTGGCATCAAATAGTCCCACCAGTATGGATCAAACCTTAGGATGTATATTATGGTGGGCAAATTATAAAAACTTTAGAACCTCAAGATTCAATTAGATAACTATTCAAACTCAGAATAACTTAACTTTTAGGTCATAAGATTTTCCGAAGTAATGAAACCATGCCTACCCAATTCAAACTATACAATTATCACTAGCGATAATAAAGCATATGCATACCAAAATTTTACATTTGTAAAGCACTGATGTTATATCTCATTTAATTTACTATACCTGTAATGGCAAAAGACCCTGTTTGCGGTATGTTCGTGGAGAAAAAACCAAATTCCATTGGGTATACGAAGAGTGGGAAGGATTATTATTTCTGTAGTACACAATGTTTAAACGAATTCAGAGAACCAGAAAAAGAGCTAAAAAAACTAAAAATCAAGGTTGCAGTCAGTGTAGGTCTGACAATACCTATCGTTTTGCTGAGCTTGCCGCATATGCTACCAACACAATTCGGACATGTGTTTCCTGTGGAAATGATGCGTAATTTCAGCTACATTATGTTAGTATTGGCCACTCCATTGCAATTTTGGGTCGGCTGGCAATTTTACAAAGGATTTTGGGATGGCATTAAAGCAAAAGCCTCGAATATGGATACACTTATAGCAATTGGAACTTCAACAGCTTATTTGTATAGTGTAGCAGTAACGATTGCCCCGAATTTCTTTCCGTTTAAATCTGTATATTTCGAAACAGCTGCAGTGATAATTACTTTAATACTTATAGGTAGATTACTTGAAATAAGAACAAAAGAGAGGGCTTCTGATGCAATAAAAAAATTGCTTGACTTGCGGCCGCGTACAGCTAAAATAATCCATGCAATAAAGAGCCCTTCTGGTCAAATCGTTGAAGAGGAAACGGAGATTCCTGTAGAAGAAATAAAAGAAGAAGATGTCTTGGTAGTCAGACCCGGTGAAAGTATCCCAACCGACGGAATAATAATACAAGGTTCATCAACCTTGGATGAGTCTGCGATAACTGGCGAGAGTATTCCTGTTGACAAATCTAAAGCTGATGAGGTTATTGGTGCAACCATAAATAAAACCGGATTATTGCGAATTAAGGCTACAAAGGTGGGACAGGATACTGTGCTCTCGCAAATAGTGGAACTTGTAGAAGAAGCCCGAACAGGAAAGGCTCGAATACAAAGAATGGTCGATCAAGTCGCAAAGTACTTCGTTCCTGCGATAATAATCACAGCAGTAGCTGTCGGGTTAGGCTGGTATCTTATAGGCGGTATAGGGTTCACATACAGCCTATTGGCTTTTGTTTCTGTGATGATAATAGCATGTCCCTGTGCATTAGGGATTGCTACACCTGCTGCTTTAATGATGGGCTCTGCTAAAGCTGCAGAATATGGAATATTATTTAAAGGCGGAGAACATCTGGAAATTGCGAGCAAAGTACAGACGATTATGTTCGACAAGACCGGAACGTTGACGGAAGGTAAGCCATCTGTTACAGATGTCTATGATATTTCCGAGTCAGGCATTGGAGAAAAAGAGCTACTAATGTTAGCGTCTATTGCAGAGTTAGGTTCTGAACATCCATTAGGACAGGCAATCGTAAGGAAAGCCAAAGAGAATAATGAGATTCCAAATCCAGAAACTTCCGAAGTAATTTCAGGTCAAGGATTAAGGGCTGAATACCAAGGTCATGTTATATTAGTGGGAAGAAGAAAGCTTATGAATGATAGTAACATTCGAATTCCTGATAAAGTCGAATTAAAACTAAAAGAATTTGAAAGTTCAGGAAAGACTGCAGTCTTGGTGGCAATAGACTCAAAACTTTCAGGGATTTTAGCTCTAGCTGATACTATTAAAGAAAATTCAAGAATCGCCATAGAATCTTTGAAATCAAAAAACAAAGAAGTAATAATGCTTACCGGAGATAATGAAAGAACTTCCAAGTATATCGCTTCGGGATTAGGTATCAAGAGAGTAATCGCTGAGGTTCTTCCTCAACAAAAAGAGCAAGTGATATCAAAAGAAATGTCGAATGGTAAGATAGTTGCGATGGTAGGAGATGGAATAAATGATGCGCCAGCATTAGCAAGGGCAGATTTAGGAATTGCAATTGGTTCAGGTACTGATGTAGCAAAGGAAACTGGTGGCATTATCCTAATAAAAGATGATCCTAGGGATGTGTCAATTGCTCTCGAACTTGGAAAAAAGACCGTTACCAAGATAAAACAAAATTTATTTTGGGCATTTGCGTACAATACAGGATTGATACCCATAGCAGGCGGCCTGTTGGTCCCAATGTTTGGAGTCGAGATATTTGGATGGTTACCAATGTTAGCAGCATGTGCAATGGCTATGAGTTCAGTAACTGTCGTAGGCAATTCGATACTACTAGGAAGATACAAACCAAAACTTCCAACCACAAAGTCAGAAGTACAGAAGGCTTCCTCACGGACAGCCACAAAGGAAAATCAATCAGGTGAGATAGTTTCAAAAAAACCTGTCCTTTGAGCCGACAAAATTGAATTCAGACTTGTCCAGGCATTTTTTTCCTTTCTTCCTTCCTTATCGCTGAAAGGGTATCTTGTGGTTAATATGCCTGTCAAGTAATCAATTTTGATCGTATTAACTCCTACTAGAAGAAAGCTAACTATGTTCTATTGATTTACAGCTAAAGCAATACATTTCCAATTTTTATAAAAGATTCTTTCAGTTTCCGGATAATTTCTAAAGCCCTATTCAAAGTTAAGAATCTTTATAATCTTTTTCAACGCCTTTTGATCATCGACAGTTAAATCAACATTATTATTTCCACTTATTTGTTTTAGCAACCGTTTGGCATTAGCGAGACTCAAGATTTCTCCTTCATTTTTAGTAATGAGTCAGTAGCTTCCCCGTGTCGAAAGGCTTGATTATGCTATCTTTAGTATCGGGACTAAAATGCTTAATTGAGTCTTATATTATTTTATTGTAATCTTTATGCAAATCCTTTGTCCTAAAAACAGCTAGCATGAATATTAAATTATGTACTTTGCCAATATTAAGCCTAATTCGAAATTGGCTACAAATTGTTGATTTGAGTCGGTTAAACGATTTCTTTAGCTTAATTTGATAAAAGAGCAGTTATAAAGCAGATTGTTGCATATTTATTAAATTGGTCCAACCTAACAAACATCTATTCTTGTTGATGGGGATGTCTACACACAGGAGTATGAGATAAATCCTTGAAAGGGACTGAAGGGAAATTAGTGACAATAAATCCAACCACTGGAGAAATTCTTAACGAATACGAAAATATGACTAAAGAAAATATTAATGAATTGGTAGGGACCGCAAGAGAAGCATTTTCGGATTGGAAAAAAGACATCCAGAAAAGGGCTGAATCTCTATATGCCTTTGCCGCCGAAATAAGGAAAAATAAGGAAAATCTTGCGAAAACGGCAACACGGGAAATGGGCAAAGCAATCAAAGAATCAAGATCTGAAATAGACAAGTGTGCTTGGACAATAGAATACTATGCTGATAATGGGAAAATCTTTGCATCGGATGAAATAGTCAATACGGATGCACGGAAGAGTGTAATAATTTTTGAACCAATTGGTGTGATTGGAAGTATAATGCCTTGGAATTTTCCTTATTGGCAGGCACTTAGATTTGCCGCTCCATCTCTTATGGCAGGTAACACAATCGTATTAAAGCCCGCAAGTGCCACCATGCAGTGTGGCATAGAGATAGAAAAGGCCTTTATAAACGCGGGAATCCCTAGAGGGATTTTTCAAACTATGATTGGAGATTCCAGTACTGCAGAAACGCTTATTGATTCAGAAATAAACGCAGTAACGTTTACCGGTAGTGTTCAGGTAGGAGGTAAAGTAGCACAAAGGGCGACTTCCCAACTGAAGAAAACAGTTCTTGAACTAGGAGGAAGTGATCCCTTCATAATATGTGAAGATGCAGATATCGAAAAAGCTTCTACAGGTGCAGTTAAGGGACGTTTCATCAACTGTGGTCAAAGTTGCATTGCATCAAAGCGATTTATTATAACAAAAAAGATTGCAAGTGAGTTCATAGAAAAGTTTGTTTCAAAGACTGAAAAGCTTAGGGTAGGAGACCCTCTTTTAGATGATACAGATATTGGACCCCTTGTTAATTCCAAAAGTCTGAATAATATCGAGAGCTTAGTTTCAAAATCTGTAAAAGAAGGAGCTGAAGTAGCCACAGGTGGAGAACGTACTTACAGCAAGGGATTCTTCTACCTGCCGACAATTATGAAAAGGGTTTCACCCAAAATGGAGGTAGCATCAGAAGAAGTCTTCGGACCTATTGCTCCCGTTATTACTGTGGAAGAAGAAAGGGACGCAATAAAAGTTGCTAATAATTCTAAATATGGATTAGGCGCAAGTATTTGGACACAGGATCTAGAAAAAGCAGAAAAATTTTCCAGATCTATTGAATCAGGAATAGTGACAGTAAATAATGTTGTTATATCAGACCCCAGAGTTCCTTTCGGAGGTATTAAAAATAGTGGGTTTGGTAGAGAGTTGTCAAGGTATGGAATGCTAGAATTTGTGAATGTAAAGTCAATCAGATTCTATGATCAGCTAGTTCACAACCATCATGTAGAGTGATACTAAACAAATGAACATTAAAAA
>DATEFQ010000042.1:0-19065 GCA_035280585.1 Nitrososphaeraceae archaeon | reverse complement strand
ACTGTCACAGTCACCAATGATTCAAAAGAAGTCCAGGGGATACCTACGCGTGTGGTTAATGATACTGTCTTTGTGAAGGGAAAATTAGAAGAGACTACAAATGATTGGTATGCCCAAGACGACAAGGGAAATGTTTGGTATATGGGAGAGGATACTACTGACTTCACCAATAAGAAAAACCCTCATGAAGGTTCCTGGGAATCAGGAGTGAAAGGAGCCAAGGGTGGACTGATAATGTTAGCAGAACCGAAAGTAGGTACTAGCTATAATCAGGAATTCGCCAAAGGTGTGGCTGAAGATAAGGCTACCGTACTAAATTTGGACAATAATGCAACTGTTCCTCAAGGTTCTTATTCGAATGTGCTCAAAACTAAGGAATTTTCAGCACTTGAACCTGATATCGTTGAACAAAAATACTACGCAGAGAATATAGGAGACATCAAGGAAAAAACTGTCAAGGGCAGCCATGAAGGAATTGAATTAGTAGAAATCAAATGATAATATCAAAATTTTGATATCTTATGCAGTAATCTATTTCCTATCAACTAGATGTATGAATAGACTACAACGTTAGTGATCTAAAAAAATATGCTGCTTTAGATGACGTCACAATATGACATTGCTAATTTAAACTGGTCCGGGCTAGTGTACACTCCACTTTGCTCGTAGCCTACTATTTTATCTCTACATGACGAGTATTGTTTCATTGTACCTTCTGTGTACGTTAGACCCGCGTACATTAACAATACGATTGCCAATGTTATTGCTACTGATATCAGTAATATGGAAGAGGTTTTTAGTTCGTGTCTTGATCTTACGCTTGCATCTAGCCTTATGACTGGAGTGGCTAGCATCATACTTATTTTAAAATCTCCTTTTTACCTTTGTTTTTGTTCATACATTGTGTACTGGTAGATGAATACTTTAATCATAGTAGGGTGTGTTTTTTATTAATACTAACCGTTCGCAATTCTTAAAATTGTAAGCTTATCTCTCCGTTTTTGCGGTAATAGATTAAGATTCTAAATTGGAGACCATCAGAGCCGGCTCTGCATAATTATGATGCGGAGGCGTAATTTTTAATACCCAATCAAAGCGAAATAAGTCATTATTCGCAATTGCGCTTGACAAAGAATAGACACTCATGTTAGTCCTAGAAATTCTGTTTAAGAGGATAGTAATCTACACCGTGGGTCTGACGGGAGGAATAATTTCCCTCATTGACCACCATTTAAAATCAACATGACCGCCATACCATTTAATAACCATCCCAGCGGCACCCCATGCAAATACCTGAAAGGGTTCTCCACCGCATAATGCCTTAGATTCACCCCACTTTAGTCCTTTAAAATCGCTAGCCTCGCCTACCTTTATCCACGTGTTTTTGTCACCATTTGGGCTTAACCAGAGTTCCAATCTTATCTTTGGATTGACAAGATAATCTGATTCAATGAAGAAAATATATTTTAAACCAAACCAACCTGGTCCTCCAAAGTTTATCCTAGGATTTATAGGTTGAACTCCCTCTGGGTGAGTTATAGATCCGTTTAGGTCCTTGGTAAACTTGAATGTTCCATTTGGCTTAATTTGTACATCGTAACAAGCCTCTTGGCAGCATATTCGACCAATGGGTGCTGGGTGATGATTCCAAGGACCTCGCATATAGATACCGTCACGAGTAACTTTTTTGCTCATGTTAAAAAAACCTGTAAGTTCAACATTGGTTATGGGTGGCTGAATTGTATATCCTCTTTTAATGCAATCAGTAAAATTCATTTTACAGCCACCTATAGCATCTTTTTGTCCAGGAGTCACTAAAATATTGAATTTAACTGCCCCATCGGAGTTAGGTTTCCATGAACCATCTTTATTTTTAATTAGTCTTGTATACGTAGAGCCACCGCCAATTTCTAGATGTGAATCAAATGGATTGTCTTCATTCATGTACCAGACAAATCCTCCTGGCTTAGTTGGATACAAAAACGAAACACCATCAGGTCCGGCATTGCTATTTGCGGAAGTTAAGTCGGTTGTGTTAGTGCTGTTTCCATTTATGCCGAGAACGTTTCTAAATTTCAATGGTGCAAACATAATTGCTCCACCAACAATACCAATAAGTTTAAGAAAATCACGACGTGAGATTTTTTCTGTCGTTAGCCAAGGTCTCCTTGAAATAAGAATTACGATAATAAAATCAAAACAAAAGGTGATAAAGATTGTTTGTATTTCATAATTATTTTACTATTGTTTACCACAAAATAAAGACAATGATACAAGCGACTAAATATGCTGACAATTAGACAGTCGTATTAGAATTTTTAAACTAACACGACTTTCTTAAAGATTATGATACAGACAGATTAGATAGTTTGATAGTCATCCTATTGCCACTTCAAGGCATTTATGATTCCCCACGGTACCTTCTAGCAGGGCTTTACAATCGGTTTTTTCCTCACCGCAAAATGGGCCGCCATCGATACAATATTTAGTAATAGGACCGTTTGCACGAACCATATTTGGAAGATCAGTTGCAACCGTCACAATGACCAGTATTAGAGATACTGCTATAAACAGAACTATTGATTCCATCTTTCACTTTACACTCTAACTATTTAATATTAAATTTTCTGGAATTTGATTCTACTTTGAAAGGCATTGTAATTCTAAAGTGTGAACGATTCTGAGGGCTAACTTCTACTTTGTTATAGTAAAGTTATCCAGTTTACTCAAATTATTACTATAGAAAGTACCTGTTAGAATATTTGAATTTTGTAATTTTTCAATATCTACGTTTAGAAAGCCATATTGAGCAAGTTGAGATATAGTATTGGGGGATTGGCTTGAGAAATTGTAAAGTGGCGCTCCACCTGTTCCGACGGTAACAAATATTGGAGCTTTAAGGTTGGAAAAATTGTATTTTTGTTTGTCTGAGATTATTGGATATGATGGCGAGGGATTGTTAAAAGTAATTGGATATGTTCGCTGATAGTTGTGGTTATGGGCTTGTAATACAAGATCAACTCCATATGTGTCGAAAAGTGAGTGGTAAAAATCCCGAAGTTGCTCTTCGGCAGGATGAGTCGAATTTGATGAATAGAAGGGTCTAAAAGAATACACAATTATCCAATCTATACTCTTATTTTCATGGGCCATCTTAAGATCATTTCTGACAAATTCATATTGTTGCGAATTTACTGCATATGGTATTATATTATTTTTAGCGGTTGCCATTGCTAAAAAATGCACATTGTTATGATTAAAAGAATAATACGGCTTAGTCAAGTTGAAATGCTTAAGGTAAGTATCATATTTGAATAATTCATTGGTCATGTCATGATCTCCAAATGCTATTTTGACTTTTCCGCTACTATCTAGAGGACTAATTGTATCTAACCAGCAGTTAGGAGACCTATTATATGATAGGTCTCCTAAGGCTAGTACAATTTGTGGATTTTTCTTTACCATATCTGTAACTGTCCTATTAGCCTCAGCACTACAGCCAAAATCACCGGCAGCAACGAAGTTAAATTGTCGACCTTCTTTAGATCCAAGTTCACTAGCACCTTCTGATTGAGTATAAAACAGTATAGTATCAAGTAACAAGAAAGTTAACAAAGTCAATAATGCAGCTTGCTTACATAAGGCAGCTTGCTTACAATTGATCATCAAATAACCCGTCGATGGTGATATTAGTAATACACAGCTTATTTCGGAGGGTTTTGCATTTTCCAAAAGTAAGGAAATATTTTTTTTCAAAATATATAATCCGATTGATACAGTTGTCTAAACATTCGATAAAGCTGCGGAAGTTGGCCCTGCTTGCCTATCTTCGTATGACATTGATATGTTAAATGGACCTTTCTCTTTTGCGAGTGTAGTGACTCCGTGTAGGTTCTCAACAGATAACGAACGAATTCAAGTTTTCGTACCTTTGCGAAATGATCTTCTGCCTAATGATTTCAATCTAAAGTTTTTTCGACTGGAATTTGAACTCTGCTATTTAATTAGCGATTGAAAGAGAAATATTATGTAGAATAAAATGATTGTTTTCATTTTTCAGTTTCATACTTGTACTAAAGCGTTTTTATAATAATTACAAATAACTCTGGCTACTTTTGAAAATTTTCCTTTCACTGATTTTTTTAACTGCACTGTCGTTAGTTATTACGTTTTTTATTACTGTCCAGTTTTTTCCCCTTGCCGCAGGAAGCGCAACGGCTGCGGGAAACATACATAAAAATCCCATAAGCGACTCATCATCAGTAGGTATCCCTGCTACAGACTTTAACAAGTCAAAAACTTTACGTATAGCGGTGGTCGGTGACGTTGACTCCAATCAGGGATTAACAAAACAATTGGAATTAGCCAATCAGTATAATGTTCAGTTATTAGTAATACCGGGTGATTTTGAGTATACCAATGGAAACGATGTTCTCTCCAATCTTCAATCTCATGGATTTACCAAAGAAAACACCGACATTGTCGTAGGAAATCACGACTCTGGGGGCGATGTACAGAGTTGGTTAGGCAGCAAAAAGACGTTTGGGGAAGTTACATTTGGATTTTCTGGTGATAAACTTGCTTTGTTTAATATAGATGCTAACATAAACTTTGATTGTTCTAGCCCTCAATTTGAAATGTTGAAATCACAAATTCAATCAAGTAAAGCATTGTACAAATTTGCTGTCGTCCATGAGCCGTTCGTTACTGTCAAAAGCCACCATCCAGATAATGGACAATTCAATTGTTACGATCCCATGTTTAGAGCAGCAGGAATTGATGAAGTACTGCAAGCACACAACCACAACTATCAGAGATTCAACATAAATGGGCTCATGTACGGCGTATTTGGTACAGGAACACATGACACTGGATCTAGCATGTATCCACTCAATTCAAATGATTGGAACGGAAATGATTGTTTAAAGTGCATTACAGGTAAAAACGGAATTACGATTTTAGATCTTCACTTCAACGATAACAATCCTAAACATTTTGTTGGCTGGTTCATCGGTATGAATCGAGAAATCTTAGATTCCTTCGAGTCTATTACTTAATAATTTAATACAACAATTATTGTACATGAGAAAAACGAAAAAAGATTCTATATTTGAAGCCGATATATGTAACTGGGAATTACAGATTCAACTATGAAAAAACTATCATCATTTAAAGACTACTAAACGGTATCAAAATTAAGTTTGAAAAGCTCTTCATAAAAGATTTTGCAACGTAAGACTTAAAACCTGTAATAAGGTAACTAGCGGTTGTCGGTTCGATGATGAACAGGAAACAACCGGGCCACCAGTTACCTTGTGTTTAGGGATGGGTGCTGGGGGTTCGTACTATTTAACCGGTCCGGAAAAGAGATACATAAGACTTATCAAAAGGTTGGCTAGATGATCCAAATTATATTGAGCACAGATCCCACTGGCTTCATTTGGTGGATGATTTAGAAATCTCATATAAATTAGTTATAGTAGATTGACATGCAAGGTTCACCGAGCTAGTTTTATACGATCCACTCGGTAAAGGGGATATGAAGCGAATGACGTATGTAGATGATAACAGATTTTCTATTATTTACGTCGTGGCTGTTTTAATATTTTATACAAGTGGTGTCTGCTTTGCGATTGTCTTTCAGGAAATTCAAGAGTTCAAGACAGAATCTGGTTCTGAATTAATGACTTCGCACTTAGAAATTGTGTTTTTTGCAGTATGCGGCATTGCACATGTTCCAATTGGCCTCTGGGTATATAAGAATAAGAAGAATGATGCAAGCCCATACCTAATAGCAGTAATTGGATCACTAGTTGTAGTATTACTGTATTTACTGCATAAAACAATAGTTCCATCAATACACGATCCAGACGAAGATTTTGGAGTATTAAATATACTCAGCAGATTTTTACAAGTATCAATTATCGTTGCTGGGAGCTATGGACTCTATTCAATAATTACATGGAAAAAGAAGGCACTGGAATCTTTGAGATGAGTTAATTCAATATCAGCATCAGAATATTGCTTATTATTCAAGTTGGTATCAGGACCAGAACAGTTCTGTCATTCACTCCCTCTATTTACATTCAATCATAAAAAATAATCTGATGAGCTTTCTTTAATTTTGGTAATGTTCTAATACGGACTTTAGCAATTAGTATATACTATTAGTGGATTAGCAGATGTGAAAATTGTCTGAATCCCATACAAAGCAAGTGGTCAGACTATTTTTATTTCAATCTATTGGAAATTCAGTAACAATATCACATGCCTCGATAGCATCTTCGTATGTTTTATTACTGCAAATAAAATCTATCAATACGGCAATGTCGTGAAAATGATCTTGATCTGTCTTTTTATTAGACCTCAGATAATCATCGTATAGATTGTAGATTTTTTCATTAATATCAGTAGAAGTATACTTACCCTCTAGATCTGACAATGACGTTTCATTTTTCGTGAGATCCGATTTTGATCTGGATTGATTGGTAATATCAAAGGGACTACTGCTGTTTGATGATTGTCCAAACACAAGATATTGGCTTGTGGGGATCAAGAGTGATACGAATAAACTCGCTATAAAAATATTCAATTGATTTTTCAATGTCAATGCATCCTATTGTTTATCGCCGTTGTAACAAGGAGTCTCTGCTTGATCATTATGCCTCTGTACATGCTTACACTCTTTTCTAGTATCAAAGCATAAATGATGCTCACCGACCTGATCATAGCAATAATCTTTTTCTTGCGACTTTTTAGACCAGGCTATATTATATGAAGTATTTACTAATGCTAAAGTAAGCACAAAGACCACAAACAAGGTTAGGGTTATTCTGGCCTTCATATCACTAATACAAATTTAAATCTAAAAAGTCTAGTGGTACAGGTACCGAAGTGTAATTTAGATTACGAGTATTTATTTCTGTGCAGTGCAGGTTAAAGTATAGAATCCTCTGTCTTAAAACTTTAAAGTTTTACTTTAACTATTATAATGTGGTTCTAGATTACTTAGTGCCATTGAGTATAGTTATTGCTTCTACAAGATTGGAGTCGATTTTTTTAATAAGTTCGCTCACTTGTGGTGCAGGAGCTTTATCTTTTATCATCATACGTAGATCATTTCGCATCATGTTTTCAATGTTTTCTTTTAAAATATGTTGTCCCTTTTGATCCAAGGGCGCTTCAACATATTCGAAATTATCTAGATAAGCTCTAATGGCAAGTTCCTCAGCTCCTGTGGAATTTCCCTTGGTATATTCCATTTGAGTTTGATTTAGTAATTTACTAGCAGTCTGAGCGTAAGTTATTGAACGGTCTGAAGTCCTTGTACTTATATCCTGCGACTGACCAAAAACAACTGGATTCGTGTACATAATTGAGAGCACCGTAATTATTCCGAATACTGTCCAAGGTAACATACTGGGTTTCAAGACACTCATTCATTCAAATATTATACAGACCTATTTAAACCAGTGTGCGTTTCTAAGTCGAGAATCACGTACTGTGCCATTTTATTCTACAATTTCTTATTGCTCTCTCACAATTCAAAGTTAAAAAATATTACCCATAATTCAGTCTTAATTCATTTTCTTATTATCTCAACAGGCTACAGATAGTTACTTGTACCACATAGTTTATCTACTTCATAATCATAATGTCTGACCAATGAAATGAAGCTAAATACAAATGTTCCAATTCTTAAGAATTACCTTGTTCTGGCATTGGGATTAGTAATCGGAGCTAATCTCAGTGGCATCACTTATGCTCAATCGAATTCTGATTCCAACAATGGATACCCTGGAGCTAATAATACTGTATCAAATACAACTATTAACCAAACCAGTGCTGTATCTAATATCACTTCGTCATCAGATTCAATACCTACTGCACGATCTGTCTATGATACTGGTGTAATGTCGTTACCAATGTCAGTAAAAGCTGCAATTATATTTATTCCAGATGAGGCTCATCATCCACCCGCAGATGTCAAGACTATAAGTCCAAAAAATCCGAACTATCTTCCAGGCACACTTGTAGTTCCAGAAGGTACTGAGATAGCATTTGCGCACGATGATCCCAACCACATACATGTGGGAATAGTTAAAGACAAGAGCGGGAATATAGCATGGACCACGATTCCTGCCAAATTCCCAGGCGGGTCTGATTCAAAAGTATTAGACATATCTGGATCGCCCTATATCATTTCAGATAAGCAATTTTCTCCACCTATGGAGGGAAAAATTGTAGTTAGCCCTCAAAAATCAACGGGAGACCTGACAGTAGGGGGATTCTTCTGTCCAACCAAACAATTATCAAACTGCAAATCACAATTTTCTAAGGCAGGATTCCAAATCTTATCTGAGTATAATTTCGTGACGAAATCTGTTCAAAAAGATATCACCGGACCTAATACTCTCTTAATTTATTCTACGTCACTTCCACTAAAAGACGCTATTAATACTTTAGCCCCAATCATCAAATCGTTACCATACAAGTAAGTTGCAGAAACTGGATCAATAGTATATCAACAGTAATACGGCTTTGGATGTACCTTAATCGAGTGCAATTAAGTTCTCATCAGTTAAAGTCACTCTTTATTTGACTCACATCTTCCAATCCAAATAACTTTGCCTCACAAGTTTAATTTATACTTACAAGAAATAACCGAATTAATACAAATGTCTAAGGTTGTTTTATTTAAGGGACCAAAATTAGAGTGAAACTGACCATAACATTACTCACTCTTTAGACACTTGTATCATACTAGATATATATTCTCGTAAGAATATAACGTTACCTTTGGTCATTGAAAGAGTAAAAATATTTCAAGCATATGATAGCTTTACTAGGTTAATTTACTTTTTGTGGCTTTCACTGGGATTCACAATGGCCAAATACTCGCGTCAGTTGGCATCAATCTCTAATGACAAATTTCAAGATCTTTAATTCACTTTCAAGGGACTTTTCCAATCCTAGAATTTCACTTTTGTATATTATTCTCTTCCTCTCTTTTTCATTAGGATTCTTGCTAACTTGTGCTCATGGAGACAAGATTAGCGATGCTGGTTCAAACTTGCCTGGATTCAATTTTGTGGTTGCTGGAGATTTTGGTTGTGGTGGTGAGGCGAAAAAAACCGTTGACGCCATGGCTAACATGAAACCAGAACTAGTACTAGCTCTAGGGGACCTTGCCTATACAAAGAGTCCAATATGTTGGTTTGATATGATAAAACCACTAGAAAATAATAGTAAATTTATGATCTCTATTGGAGAACACGATGTTTCACGTGGTATTGCTGACTATGATCAATATTTAAGGCATTTTAATCTCACCAAACCCTACTATTCTTTTGATTACAAAAATGTTCATTTCTTGGCCATGGCAACTGCTAAGAATGCGTTAATTCCCTATACTGTTAATTCAGCACAATATCAATTTGTTATGAACGATCTTAAAAGCGCACATGAAAATAAGAGCATTAATTGGATAATAGTGTACACATTTAGGCCATTCTATTCTTCAAATACTACTCATCCTGGTCAGGAAGAAATGCGAGATGCTTACCATCCTCTCTTTGATGAATATGGTGTAGACCTTGTCCTACAGGCTCATAATCACAATTACCAAAGAACGTATCCCATCTCATACAATGTCACCAAACCGTCTACCCCTGTAATTACAAATACGAATACTGAAAACTATACCAATATTGAAAATGGACAAATATTCATTACTCTAGGAACTGGTGGAGCAGATTTTTATAATTTTACAGCTCAAGCACCTTTCATAGTAAAACAACTTTTGCTACATGGTTTTCTAAATGTGGATGTGGCAAACGATGGATCAAAACTATGGATAACATTTTACGAAAACACAGGCGTGGCCCGTGATCAACTTACCATTTCAAAAATAAAGGCCTGAATTTACTTCGGGTCAAAGAGTACACTGTTCGTCTGTTATGAAAATTCTGAAAAAATGAAAATGCTCCAAATGAGTTGATAATCAGTTTAATCTTGTTTAGAGAAAAAGAGTGCAATGGTACAAGCATTCAACTAAATCTACAAACGGACTCGTGTTACAACTTACTTAGACGGTAGTACTATAACGCTTAAACCAATCAATTCAGTGAAATATCGATGTACGAGAAAAATGTTCATAATTGGACCACTAATTCAACAGATGTCAGTTAGTGATTTAATAGAGCTCTTATTGTACGTTTTGGGTGCTTTATTGTCTGCATTTTTGATCGCATTATCAATTTCTGCCTATCTAAAGAGCGGTGTTAAAAAACTGAAGTATGCTATAATTGCATTCTCATTATTTTGTGCATTTCTGATATATGAAAATATAGAGCACTTGTATACTTTTGATAATCCGTTTACGGATATAATTATTCCCTTGACAGGATTGTCCATACTGGTATTTTTCTTTTTAGCTGTAGTTAAGAAGGATTAGCAGGGAACACTTATTGTCTAATTATCTTTAATATCACATCAATCTATTTGCTTGTCTCGTTGCTGATTGGAGCAAAAACTTGAATTCTTTGATTACCCCTATCTACTACAAAGACGTTACCTTCAGAGTCGATAGATACATGTTCGGGTTTTGAAAATTGACCATCCCCCTTTTCTAATGGTCCGGGTCCATCGGGATCAATACATCCTTCTCCTGTCGCCATTTTGCATGCAGTGCCGATTTTACCTAGAAACTTTCCATTAGTATCAAAAATTTGTACTCTTGGATTTGAGGCTCCATCAACTATGTAGACCCTATTTTTCGAATCTACCGCTATATGTTCTTGTGGTGTTGATGATTGTCCATCACCTGTTCCAATTGATCCCCATCTTTTTAAGAATTTTCCATTGCTATCAAAAACCTGAACTCCAGGCTCATTTAACTGACCAACATAGACATTTCCCTTGGAATCAACGTCTACTGCATGCGGATGAATAAATTGTCCATTTCCAGTACCTTTCGTTCCCCATTTGCCAACAAACTCAAAATTATTGCTAAATTTCATTATTCTATCGTTTCCTGTATCAGCGACGTATATGCCAAAAGGTGACAGTACTATGTCTTCAGGCCTATCAAATTGGTTGTCAGAACTCCCCCTACCATTACCCCATTTAGTAATAAAGGTACCGTTCTCATCAAATTGCTGTATACGATGGTTCTCTCTGTCTACGACGTATACTTTATCTTTTGAATCAATACCTATGCTGTATGGAATGCTAAATTGTCCATTGCCCGATCCTGCAGAACCCCACATCTTTATGAATGTGCCATTGTGTGTAAATTTCTGTACGTTGTTGTTTTCTCTTTCACTCACATAGACGTTTCCTTTTGAATCAAAAGCAACATCATGTGGTCTCACAAAATGATTAGGACCTGTTCCATAAGACCCCCATTTTCTAACAAACGAATATTTGAGTTGACCATCTTGCCCGGCGACTTTTTTAATTAACTCTGAGCCGATGAGGAGATTTTGAATCGCATGAACCGAAGATAATGTAAGACCAATTATGACAATAAGAAGTACTCTACTCAGCATTGATATATTTATTTTGGATACTAATTAGTTAAGTAATTTGATACAGTTGACTAAGTGAAATAGTTATTTTTTTTAACCAAATGTAGATTTAGGGAAATGTACCACAGGATTCATAAATATCGATTGCTCTAATAATATCGATATTGTAAATGAAAAGGAGATGTTCAACTGAACGATAAGAACAAGCCAATAGCCGTTTTTACAATTAACAGAATTACTAACAGAAAAATTATTTTCGAATATATTAAAAAATATCCTGGATCCCACACTAGAAAAATTGTAAAAGATTTATCTTTGGCAATGGGTGATGTTCAATATCATCTCAATTTCTTAGAAAATACAGGATATATAAAGTCCAGAAAGTTTGGCAACTATAAGACTTTCTATACGATGAATGTAACGGAATTACGTCATGAGTTAATCCTTGCAGCTCTGCACCAGGAAACGTTACGTGAAATAATATTATACCTAATTGAATATCCTGCGGCAACTCAAAGTAATATTGCAATTCAGTTAGGCATTACCTCTCCGTCAGTGAGTGCTCGTATGTCGCATTTGATACAAATGGACCTAGTTAGCAGCTTTAAAGATGGAAAATTTGTGAGATACGTCGTTTTGGAAGATATACGAGATATAGTACACAATATTGGGTCTAGTTATCCTTCTTTATGGGCTAGACTTTCAGATAGACTTGCAAATTTATTCTTGGATCTCTCAACAGGTTACAAGGTAGAAGAAGAGAATGAAATTTGAAACTCTAAACTATTTGAAAAAAACTTCATTTTTAGTAATTTGTATGGTACTATTTTCTGTATTGACCATGGCGGCATTTGTATATGGTTTTGGTGATGAGACTGATAATCTAGACAAAGGGAATATTGCGGAATTCTTTGATTTAGGGTCAGGCTTTTTTGCAGCAATTTTATTCGGTATATCGTTCCTGGCATATAGAAATACAAAATCCATGCAAATATTCTTTGTCATGATAGCATTTGGTCTATTTGCACTAAGAACTATAATTTCTAGACTTGATCTTTTTATGCCCGAAATTGAATCCTCTGTATTGGAATTGTTACTAGCTGTTTTAGGATTTATGGCTCTAGCGTTATTTTTCTTAGCACTTGTTACTAGACAAACAATTAGAAAGCATACAGAAATTGAAAGAAGATAACGATAGGAGAGATTTATCATTAATATGCGAGTTAATTCCATAATTGGCCTTAAGTATAACCATACAGCACACTTATTCATCATGCAGCAGAATAGATCTTCAAATTGTATAGGTTGATAACATTGCCTCAGTTATAGGATTTAGATTTGTAAACTTAGTTAATTTCGATCACAAAGGGACTTCAGAATCATTTAGCCTGTTGTACCTGAAATGTAATATACTTTTGATTACCATTAATTGCCGTACTATACTAGGAGATATGATAAATGGTCTTAGGAAATCTTTGGAAGGAAGTACTTATAGATTGGCAAGCGGACAAATGTTTTTTTCGTAGGGGACGTCCTAATGGATAAAATTAGAATATTGATACTAGTAATAGGTATCACAGTGATAGTTAGTTTTTCTATATATTCATTTAAAGGGACAAATCCAACTTCACAACCCGAGGGTACAGAGATTAAACCAATAGGACAGGTAACTATAACCCCGTCATCTAATTCTTACTTGAATCAATCATTGGGAAAGAATACCAGTACTTCAGATTTAAAATCTTATGAATCGGAGCCTGCATATCATTATATTTCGTTCACTACTAATCCAATGGCACTTGCCGGTGAGAACGCTTCAAACGTTCCATCATCATCAATGATCATGAATATTTTTGCGAATAAGGATTTACCTGAGAACTTTTATTCTATTTCGTTCCCTCAATCAACAATAGTGACACATGGAAAAGATCCTGGAAGCTTTGTAGCTAAATATCAAAATCTCTTTTCTTCAATTGGTCTTCAAGACATACCTGACGACTCAAACGTTAACCTTTACATGTTAACTGTTACCAAACCAAATCTCAAAATGCTACCTGATTACAAGGAATTAAGCTCCAATCAATTTAAAATAGGTAACAATAGAGCATATGACATCAAGTATATTTGGAGTAACTCTTCTGAGCAAATAGAAACACTCAAGACATTTATAGAAGGAAAAGATCAAGCAGCGGTAGTTACTTTTTCAGGTCCCGTTCAAGATTATAATAAAAACAATTCGACTTTGAATTCTATACTCCATTCCTTCAATTGGTTGGGGCAGTGATGGACAGTCGAAGGGTGGAAGAATAGACAATGCAAATTAAGTATTTGATAGTAGTGTTCTTATCGATTCTCATCTTCGGAGGATTATATTTTAAATTTTTATATGATGTTCCAGATGGAGAGGAGGGAATCAATAATTGGGTCAGTTGGCTACTTGTAGTCTCTGGGACTTTGGGATTAATGATAATGGGTCTCTGGAGGACAAAAAATCCCTTCGAGGAATTTCAACAAGATGACTATTCATATAATTCACAAGATAATCAGAATTTTTTTCATGAAAAAGGATCCCTTGTAGGGAATAAGGATTTCGGATACCAAGATAGAGGTGATGAAGAAAAATAGCTAGCCAGAACAATGACTTATATGGAATCTCCACAGTTGGAATTGGAAAAACATATGGATCTTTTAAAGCAGTTGATTCCTTAACATTTAGTGTAGAATCAGGTGATATATTTGGCTTGATTGGACCCAATGGTGCAGGTAAAACTACAACTATGCGGATGCTTTGTGGTTCGCTGTCACCAACCACTGGAACAGCCATTATTGCAGGACATGATATTGCTAAAGAGAACATAAGAATAAAAACAATTATAGGATTTCTTCCTGAAAGCACGGGATTTTATAATTGGATGAGCGGCGAGGAATACTTGTATTATTTTGCTAGGTTATACGACATAGAAGAACCCATTGCAAGGAAAAAAGTACTAGAACTATTGGATAGGGTTGGACTTGCCACTAGGGCATATGCTCCTATTGCATACTATTCAAGAGGCATGAAACAGAGGTTAGCACTTGCCAGATCTTTAATTAATGATCCAAAAATTTTGTTTTTAGATGAGCCAACTTTAGGAATGGATCCAAGAGGTCAACAAGAGATTCAAAAATTGCTTTTTGAACTTAATACTGAGGAAGGTGTTACCATCTTTCTGTCTACTCATGCACTTACCGACGTATCAACTTTTTGCAATCGAATTGGAATACTTAATCACGGAAAATTAATTGCATGCGGAAGTCTTAATGATTTAAGGAATTTGGTAAATGATTCAACAAGCATATTTGTAACAATACTGAGGGATCAGGAAACATCAAGCAGACTTTCTCATCCGCCTTTTAAAATTACTATTGATAATGTGAATGAAGAATCTGTTGATATGATAATTTCTGAGGATAACATTGAACTCGACGAGGTTATTGATTGGATGAGAAAACAAAATTTAAAATTCACTGAATTAAGGCAACAAAAAATGAATTTGGATGAGATATTCTTCAGACTTACTAAGCCAGGTAATGACAATGATTCGATGTTAATTACAATAAATAAATCACAATCATCGCAAGCAGGCCAAAGCTCCTCTAAATTGTGATTGATTTGATAATCTACAAATTAGAGCTAGCAGGGAGCTTTTATTCTTGGCGTGGTGCAATTTGGATAATTACAGTAGCATCAATCTACAGTCTTGTCGCATACTTACTACTCACTGACAAAGAGCTTAGCCTATTAGATCAAAGTGAGATGTTATTTACATTCTCAGAAGTAATCATAGTTTTAGGTTTATTAATGTCGGCAATTAATTCCTCCTCAGCTATTTCCACAGAAATTGAAGGTGGAACTTTTGAATGTCTTCTCCTTACACCTATTAAGCATAACCAAATTGCAATTCAGAAAATGCTATCCACGGCAACCATATGGATTATTTTATATATAATTTCTATTCCATATACTATAGTTCTTGCAAATGGAACTAACTTGGCATTTCCTGCTATTTTGTATGTCGGATTATATGGTACTCTTCTGACGATCGGCGTATCGATGATATCAATTGCGTTATCATGGATTTTGAAAAATTCAAAAAATAGTATAATGTTGGCGATAATGATTGTATTACTACTTTGTGCCCCATCGCTGTTTTTTGGAACATCTCTTCGGAGGACTGATTTTGGTCTTATGCTAGAAAGCATAAATCCCTACTCACATGCCATAAATTCTCTGGATAGTATTCTAGTAGATAACCAACAGTCTTTTTACGAACAACTGCCTCATGTATGGCCTATTTTCGTTTTTACTATGGTATGCTCTGTGATTTTTCTTAAAGTTACAAAAAAATTCGAGGTTATCAAGCTATGAATATTCCGTCTAATGAATTAACTTTATGGAAAAAACTACCGTGCAATTTACTGAATAAGTGCATAACGCGGAGTCCTATATCAGTACAATTGATGAGATTTACAATAGGATTATCAGTAGTATTATTCTACTGGTCGCTCAATCCCCTAGCCTTCTCTCAATTATCCTCGCCAGATTTGAATTCATCAAGTAAAAATCCTCTCATGATAAATATTTCTAATCCTACTAGAATCATTCATGAATTGGTTGGTAAATATATAACTGTTAACGCAAACCTCAACTATCTCAAGTCTGCTAAAACTCTCGATAATAGTACTGAAGATGGAATTGCGTACATTTCAATAGTTGATGTTAAAGACAAGATTCCAGTTGATCTAGAAGATTGGAGCGTAGAAAAAGGACTTTACATTCCGTCTATCAGCCCAGGTCAATCACTTCCCTTAGAATGGAACGTAAGACTTGTCAAAGCAGGTTCATATACAATCTCTGTTCTATTTAATGAAAACAAAAATCCTTTTTCAGATCCTATCGTGAGTTCTAGGATCAATCTTGAAGTATTACCAAAATTAAATCTCAATCCGAGTAATGTCCTTCTTGTTGCATTTGGCGTACCAGCTGTGTTGATTGGATTTCTAGGTACTTTAAACTATTTCCGTGGAAGGAAAACAGGTGTTTATAGATAATAAGTTACTTATTTGACAATATGTAAATACCGTCGAATAAATTTATCTAATATTGAGTATAATGGGAACAGATAACTGATTATTTGTATATGATCCCACACCTCTCGTTAGTGCGTATAGCGGAATGAATGAATTAAATAACAGGATCAACTAGCAGAGTATTAAGCTTGGTGGCAATACAACTAACTCGGTGAATTGAACTGTCAGAAATTGAACCAAACTCAAACGAGGAGCGGATATTATGTTATATTCAGAAAAATCCTGGATGTTATCTTAGGCAAATAAGAAAAGAGTTGTCTATATCGTTGGGTTCAGTTCAATATCATGCATACCGACTTGAAAAAAGCGGCAAGATTACCTCTACTAGAGAGGGACTATACAAACTTCATTTTCAGTCAGGAGCCTACCAGGATCATGAAAAGATACTATTCCGAATATTAAACCAAGAAACACCACGAGAGATTATCTTGTTTATTATTGAACAAAAATCTCCTACACAATCTGATATTGTAAAAAGATTGGCTTCATCTGCACCCTCCGTTAACTGGCACGTTAAGCGATTGATTGATCTAAATCTAATTGATGAAATTAGGGAAGGAAAGTACAAGAGATACAAGCTCCGTGATAATGTGGTAGATTCTAAATGTATTGTGGAGATGTTGAAGACTCACCATCCGAATCTTTGGAATAAATGGAGCAACAGATTGGTTGAATTGTTCTTGTCACTATCTGACGACGACAAATAGCTGGTGTGTGAGAATTTTGGAGCTTTCCATTGCTGGAAATGGATTATTTGATTTGGTGGAGAATATCCTATATGTAGGAGGTACAATTTTCGCTGCAATACTAGTTGCGTTATCAATTTCTGCGTACAGGAATACGCATTTGAAAAAAATACTATATGCCACTATAGCATTTCTCCTATTTGGTATCTTTCTATTTTATGAATATTTAGAATACGCGATACCATTAGACAACCCGTTTACTGACATTCTACTGCCTTCTATGGCACTTTCTATTTTAGTGCTATTCTTCTTAGCTATAGTGAAGAAAAAGTAATTCAAAGTGGTGGGCCCATGTTGTTTTGGCGATTGAGCCCACCTGGGATTGAACTTGCACTTTATCAGTGCAGTTTACTTCTTCGTTACCATATTATAAAAATTCTTTAGTACAAGTACGAAATTAAAAACTGGCGAGAACAAACTCCCTTACATTGCCTGTCAGAGATGCGGTACTAAACTAGATTCATTTGAAGTAATTTACACTGATGCTAAATTTTGTAGGAAATGTATGAATGCACCGAGAGAAGGATAAGAATTTTTTATGTAACTATTGTAGAGAATATAACAATAGGAGAAGACAGAGAAATGAATAATTATAATAAAGAAATACCAAAAGATATGGTTAGATGTATTCAGTGTCTCCAATTAATTGAAATATGCAATCACTCAGAATGTCCTAATTGCTGTGGAAAATGTAAAGTTGCAGTATAGATTAGGTGTTGGACTGACAAGGATTATCCCATTTCAAAGACTAATAGTAAAGAAACCAAAAGAAATCATAACTACGAAATTGGTCATAGTGATGGTCGTAATAGCAGTAGTAAAGATTGCTGTTCTAGTCTTATGGATCTAATTTTTTTATTCTATAAATTTTTGACAAGTACATTTCAAACAATATTCTCCACCATCATGTATGTGAAATTGCCTAAGATGATGACAATTATTGCATTGGTCTGATTGGCTAGGCAACTGAACTCTTGCTTAGACTAAGTTATAACTTTTTAATCTCATTGCAACAAACTATGTATAAAATCCAATCCAAAATTCTAACCTCGCTATCCAAAGGATCGGATTCCAGGATAGAATCTTTTTTGTTTATTTCATCTATGAGTTGATTCATTTTAGTTTCTATAAGTGCACAAATGTTAGTATCAGGATTTTTCATTTGTTCTTGAACCCAATTTATTAATTCAATTCTTTTTCTAAGATCCCTTCTATACGTGCTCTCCTCTTTCTGAACATCGAGCCATCTTTTAGCGTCTTGAATTTCACTTTGTAATATCTGTTCTACACCCATAAAATGAATTAGCAAATATGAGGATTTAATATGACAAGTACCTCAATGGGAGGGAGATCTAAAACGTTTTTATTATTAGATGAACCTAAAGAGGAACTGATGAACAAGAATGCCGTGTTTGGTATAGTTATTATTTTATCAATTGCAACCTTGGCGGCAACTATAGTGGTCTCTTACGGTATGTTAAAAGTCGAAGGAGCAAAATCGGATAAATGGTGTTATACCAAGTTTGATTCTAATCTAGTATGCTTTCAGGACAACAGTAGTTGCAGTGATGGATACTATAACTCCGGTGGCGCTGCAAGGGATTGTCACAAGGAATCTTCATAATTTTTTGACTATGTTTTTTATTTTAAAATAAACA
>DATEFQ010000041.1:0-13315 GCA_035280585.1 Nitrososphaeraceae archaeon | reverse complement strand
GCATGGAATATCAATATAATCTAAACACTGTACTTATGGATGATCAAATTAGTACGATTTATATCAAGATCACAATAAATTCAGTGAAAGGTGAATTTTAAAGATGGATGCGTATCTAGAAGAGGAGCTATATGATATTCTGACCTACTGTATACAGAGTCCTAAAGCTTTTGACCTTGAAGCCAAAAGGCAAAGAGTATTTATGATTGGTAAAGATCTTTATAACGATGGAGGGGTGGATGCTATGGAAAATATGTTTTATTCAATCGAATTTAGAGTAAAAGAAGAAATCGGCAAGGAAGCCAAGCCATATAGATCCTGGTGGAATGAAATATCAGATGAATGGAGATATTAGATAGGATCAATTATTAATAAGAATTAATTTTTACAGATAAATAGCACAAGTTGTATTAGAAAATTAAGTCATATTGAATTGAATCTGTACAAATCATTAACACCTTGTGCAATGTGTCATCAGCTAACCCCTACTGATACAATGATAGATACAAGAATTGGGAAAATATGCATAAAATGCGACATCCAAATGACCAGAACAAGAAATAAGGTTAAGATAAGCAAATCCACTAAGCCTGCTAAAAAATTACTCAAACAATTGAGTTGATTGAAAATTTGAAATTTTATAATACTTATATGTAAACTACTTGGCAGTTAAATATCGAGAGTCAGATTATGAAATCTGGAGAAAGGGAAAACTGTCGAGTTCTTTATCAAACGTCCGAATGCCATCCTTTTGTAAAATGGGCAGGTGGAAAGAGCCAATTATTACCACAAATAATTAAATTGATGCCATTAAAATTTGCCAGATATTTTGAACCCTTCCTAGGTGGAGGAGCTGTTTTCTTTCACATTGCATCCAATAGGAACGCATTACTTTCTGATATAAACATGGATTTAATTAATGCTTATAAGGTTATACGAAACAATGTAGAAGAACTTATTACTGCTTTAAAACACCATCAAGAGGAATATAATAAATCTCCAAAAGGATACTACTATCAACTACGAAATAAGACAAAAGGGCTTAACAGAATAGAAAATGCTGCTCGATTTATAACACTAAATAAAACCTGTTACAATGGACTATATCGTGTGAACAAAAAGGGTTTATTCAATGTTCCAATTGGAAGATACAAAAACCCGTTAATATGTGATCCAGTTAACTTGAGAAAAATGAGTATTGTATTGAGACAGTCAGGGTCATATTTGGAAGCAATTGACTATAAGAAAATATTAGTTGAAAAGGCAGATAAGGATGATTTTGTATACCTCGATCCGCCCTTCCATCCAATCAGCAAAACTGCAAATTTCACCAGCTATACTAATAATGGTTTTACTTTTGAGGATCAGAAGGAACTCGCAACAATATTCAAAGAATTGACATTAAGAGGCTGTAAACTATTACTTAGTAACTCAAATACCGAGGAAATTAGAAGGCTTTATTCAGACTTCTCTCATCTTACCAAATTGGCGCTTGTCAACAGATCTATCAACGCTGTTGGCTCAAAACGAGTGGGGCATGTTGAATTGTTGATAAGGAATTATACATAATTGTTGTATAGTGACTTAGTAACTGAATGCACGTTTTTCGTTTTACATGAGTGCTTATCTTATTATACTTACTAATGTATAGAAAAGAAAATGAAAATAATAGATATTAATGGGAAATCCCGTTTTTACCTGATGTATAGCGACTGAAAAATAAAGAGAACGTAGATATTTTATTGGTCTTGAACAATATTACTATCACTGCATTTATAACTATGGGTACAAAGTTATTTTTGTATGAGTTCGCAAGGTGACACTTCCAAAAATAGCGTATTTCTTTCACCTAGATCAATTGCAGTAATCGGCGCCTCTGAAAAACCAGGAATAGGAAAAGCAATTTTTAGCAATATAAAAAATGGCTATAAAGGAAAAATCTACCCCGTTAGTCCTACTAATGAGTACGTATCTGGATTGAAGGCATACAAAAGTGTCCTTGACATACCGGAGGATATTGATCTTGCCGTTGTAGCCACTCCAAATAAGATTGTCCCCAAGGTCATGGAAGAAGTAGGGATGAAGAATATTCAAGGTTCCATTATTGTTTCAGCTGGATTCAAAGAAGTTGATGAACAAGGCGCCATACTTGAAAGGGAGGTCGCAGCCATTTGCAAGAAATATGGTACTAGGGTCATCGGTCCGAATTGTTTGGGTATAATGAGCTTGTCAAAAGAAAACATGATGAATTCTACATTCCTGAAAATTACACCAAAATATGGAAATATCGCTCTTGTGTCACAAAGTGGAGCTATTTGCGCTGCTACTGTCGAAGATGCTATGGCGCAAGGAATTGGTTTCTCAAAAGTAATTAGTATGGGAAACAAAATAGATGTTGACGAAAATGATGTATTAGAATTATTGTGTCAAGATCTTGAAACTTCAGTGATCATAATGTATCTTGAAGATATTCATGATGGTAGAAGGTTTATGGAGATTGCAAGGAAAACTACCAAGCAGTACAAGAAACCTATTGTTGTCATAAAATCTGGAAGGACACCTGAAGGTGCCAAGGCAGCAATGTCTCATACAGGAGCTTTAATGGGAGCCGATGAAGTATATGATGCACTATTTTTGCAGAGTGGAGTGATACGAGTTGATAGTATGCAGGAACTATTTGATCTTGCCACCGCATTTTCAAAGCAACCAATTCCTAAAAATGACAAGGGAACGGTGATCGTATCAAATGCAGGTGGCCCTGCCATAATATCTACAGATGCATGTTCAAAATATGGAATGAAGCTGGCAGACATAGACGAGTCAAGAGAAGTGATCGCTAAAGTTATACCGGCTCATGGGTCTGCAAGGAATCCGGTTGATATTGTGGGAGATGCAGATTTTAATCGGTTCGAAAAGGTACTAACTGAAGTGGTATCAAATCCTAATGTGGGATCGATCGTTACAATGTGTACTCCATCAGCTACTTTGGATTATAATGATCTAGCAAGAACTATAGTTAAAACTACTGCTAATTCTGGAAAAACCTCTCTTGCAGCGCTAATGGGTCTTGCAGAAGGAACAGAAAATAAACAAATCCTCTCAGATGGAGGTATACCATACTTTCCTTATGCAGAACCAGCAATAAGGACATTGAAGGCCATGTACGAATTTTCTGCTTGGAGCACAGAAAAAGAAACAGAAATTACAAAATTTAATGTTGATAAGGAGAAAGTCAAGCAAATTTTCGATAATGTAAGGTCTGATCAGAGAAATCATCTTTTAGAAGAAGAGGGCTACGATGTCCTAAACGCATATGGCTTTCCACGACCTAAAAGTTATCTATGCACAAATGAAGAAGAATGTGTAAAGAGGAGCGAAGAAATTGGTTATCCTGTTGTTATGAAAATTGTGTCGCAAGACATCATTCATAAATCAGATGCGGGAGGAGTTATAGTAGGGCTCAAAAATAAGGAACAAGTCTCGTCCTCGTTCGATGAAATAATTACTAACGCAAGGAATTACAAAAAAGATGCAAAAATTAAAGGAGTACTAGTTCAGCAGATGATAGATTCAGCCAGAGAAACAATTCTTGGTGCAAAACATGACAAGCTCTTTGGTCCTTTAATCATGTTCGGTCTGGGTGGCATTTATGTTGAAGCTCTAAAAGATGTGGTATTCCGATTAGCTCCTATTGGTGAACAAGAAGCAATTAAAATGGTAGAATCAATTAAGACATACAAGATATTGAAGGGTATAAGAGGACAGCCACCATCAGATTTAAAGGCTCTAGTAGATTGCCTCCGCCGATTATCTCAACTAGTTACAGATTTTCCTGAAATTACAGAGTTTGATATGAATCCACTATTAGTACTGGAAGAGGGTAAAGGAGCTTGCGCAGTCGACGTAAGAATTGGCCTTGGATAAATATTCAAAAAAAATGATAATCTATTTTTTAATGTTCTACTAATTCTAACTATTCATTTGTAATTTTTTTACCACACTCAGCACAAAATGCTGCATCACTTTCATTTTGAAAACCACAATTAGAGCACTTGCCTAATTGATTTGATTCTGCAGATTCTGAATTTTCAAGCAGAATTATATCACCAATTTTGGAAATATTTCTCCAGGCAACTTCAACCTTTTGATCGGTATTCTTCTTAGGGATCTTGAGATTTATCTCCATTTTGCCTTTAGAAGTTCGTTTAAGACCAATCTCCTGAACACTACCAATCAACATTGCATCCCAGTCATATGCAGGCATTCCAACGAGAGATTGAATCGAAATAAAATCACTTTCTATGATAGAAGGCGATGGTGGATTGCTAGTGATTTTGGAATTTTTATCAGCGTCTTTTGTATCTGTTGCTTGATTACTTGATAATTTGGATGATTCTGATTCTTGTCCTTTCTGTAATTCTTCTGGAGCTTCAAATTTTCTATATTGTGCAATTATACTCTTACAGGTATGACATTTGTACTCACCCTTCTCATATAGTGTAACACCTTCGCCGAGATCCTCGTTGGGATTCTCAAAACTGATATTCGGAGAACCTTCATAGTCTTTGTCACACTTATTACAGTGGTATTTGGTAAATCTGTCTGAAGGAAGCCTTCCTATACCTGCCAAAAATAATTCTGGTCCTCCTAAATTGCCCTTTTTCTGCTCTTCATCTGAAATTTGTGCAAGCACATATCCACCTGAACCGCGTAGTTTTTTCTCTCGTAGAGCTTGATTTTGATCCTGACCCTCCATCATGTTTTTTATTACCACTTGTGTAGAATTTAAATTATCAAGTATAAACTGTAGTTGATCAAATTTTCCAATAGTCAGTGTCTCATATGAGATAAGATTAGTCTGATACTATTTGATAAAATTTTTGTATCAGCACACTTATATCTCCGATAAAAGTTCCCTACCTTAACTAAAGCTGCGGCAGATAAGTTAAGTTAAACACAAAAAAAATCTTTCCAGATCTTCCGTGACTTTTGTAAAACACAAAACAATATGTGAATTAAAAAAATGGTTTCATTCGAAGAATTAGGTCTAAATATGTCTGTAGTTAAGGCAATTAAGGAAGTAGGAATGGAAAACCCTTTTCCAATCCAAGAACACTGTATACCACTTATTTTGAAAGGGAAGGATGTGATAGGACAAGCACACACTGGTACAGGAAAGACAGCTGCTTTTTCCCTTCCAATGGTAAATAGAGTAAAATCAAGGGGCCCAATCCAAGCGTTAGTTATTGTTCCAACAAGAGAACTAGCCATACAGGTTACAAGTGAAATTAGAAAATTTTCAAAGTATGTGGGAGTAAGGAGCCTTGCTATTTACGGAGGCCAGAGTATTAACATACAAAAAGAACAGCTGAGAAGGGGCGTTCAAATTATCGTGGCAACACCCGGTAGACTAATAGATCACTTGAAACAGGGAACAATTCAGTTAGAAGACGTAAGTTCTGTAGTTCTAGATGAAGCTGATAGAATGCTTGATATGGGATTTATAGATGACATAAAGTTCATACTATTTTATGTAAATGAAAGAAGGCAGACATGCCTATTCTCTGCAACAATGCCCATTGAGATTCTAAGATTATCTAGGGAATATATGAAAGACCCAGAACAAATTAGACTGAATGAGGACGAAATTAGTTTAGAAACTATTGATCAATCTTATCTAATTGTGGAAGAGCGAGAGAAATTCAAGCATTTATGTAACTTTATAAGGAACAGAGAAAAGGGACAACAAACTATTGTTTTTGTTGCTACAAAACAAAGAACTCAGAGAATAGCTGATGATTTGAACAGGGAAGGATTTAGAGTTATTACAATTCATGGAGACCTATCTCAAAGGCAGAGGGACTACTCTATGAACAGATTCAAAAATGGAAGCGAAGATATACTTGTCGCTACGGATATTGCTGCAAGGGGTATAGATGTCCCAACTGTGGGAAATATTATCAATTATGATATTCCAGAAGATCCGGTTATCTATTTCCATAGAATAGGAAGGACTGCGAGAGCAGGTGGAAGCGGAAAAGCAATTTCATTAGTGTCAAGTAGCAGGTATGAAGATTTTGTGAGGATTTTGAATCGTACGGAATTATCAGTCAAGAGGCTCAATGATGAAATTGGACTTGAAGTACCTACATTGTATGCCAGTAGGAATAGGGTTAGTAGGCAAAGGTCTTTCAACTACAATGGCCAAAACAGAAGAAGATTCGGTATTAATCGAAGTATTAATAGAAGAGGGTCCCACTATGGGCGACAATATAATCAGAATCCATACAGAAGAACATAACTAGATAAAATGTTTTTTTGAAACTACAAACTATATTTCAAGAAACCCAAGAAAGTCATAAGTTCGACTTGGATTGCCGATATTTGAATTTTCGGCATTTTGCATTTCTCGTAATTATGTCGTTTTCAATGATTTGCTTTAAGAAAATCGTAGTTTATCGTATGGAATATCCTCTTTATATGTAGATTGAGCTATATACATTGAGGTTGAAAATACAATTTGTCCATTGAAATAAGGAATCTCAAGGAGAGCAGCAAATTAAACATAAAGGGTGGCGTAGTCTTGGACGGATTTCCCAGTGCAGGATTACTAAACGCTATTGCATCAGAATGCCTAATTCGGTCATCAGGCACAGAACTGTTTGGAGTTATTGATTCACCTGAATTTCCTCCTTTATCGATAATCAGTAATTCCATGCCTCACTTTCCAGCGAGATTGCACGTTAACGAAGGTCTAAAAGTTGCTTTTTTCATTTCCGAATTCAATATTGATCCGCGTATGCAAAGTACTATGGGTAAAAAAATTTTGGAGTGGGCGATGCAGAATGAATGCAAGTTGATAGTAAGCGCAGCTGGAATCTTAGGCCCTAGGCAAAATAACGGGGAAAATGCCTCAACTAATTCAGAACAAAGTATTTTTGCAGTTACAAGCACGCCGTCAGCTGCAAAGATAGCGAAGGCAAATAATTTTATTCAACTTCAAAGCGGAACAATAGGCGGAATCCCAGCAACCCTGCTTAATGAAGGCTCGCTCCTAGGATTGGATGTCATTGTTCTTTTGGTCAACACTATGCCAGACGCTCCAGACTTTCGAGCTTCTGCGCTAATTTCTAATGCAGTAACTAAATTAGTTCCAGGTCTTTCATGCGACATAGCGTCATTATTAGGAGAAGCAGAAACAGTTGAGAACAAGATTAAACAGATTCGAGACGGTCATAAAGAGTCCTCTTATATCACCTAGATTGAAGCCCCACCTATTCTTCAAAGGGATAAAATCATATACGATTGATGGGAAAGCCTTGTTGGTAAGATAGGTGGATCCAGCAAATAATGGTCCTCCTCCAGCATCCAAAATCGGAGGGGAAGACAATGTTCCTGTGGAAGTAATATTAGCTAGTTGGAGGGACAGATTTGTAGCATGGTTAATTGATTTTATTATAGTATCAATAGGCTTGGGAGTTTTGTTTGCATTGCTAGCAATTCCATTTTGGTTTTCCAATTATAGTAACGGTATAGCATCAGCGCACAATAACGTTGAGCCGTTTCACTATCTTCTATCAAGCCTTGCATTTTTTGGATATTGGACGTACTTTGAACACGCAAGCGGACAATCAATAGGCAAGAGACTTATGAACATAAAGACCACGGACATGTCTGGCAGCAGAGTCGATGCCAAAACTGCCGCAATAGAGAGCTTTGGCAAGTCATTCTTATTACCCCTAGACGTTATCTTAGGATGGCTTTTTACTAATAATAAGAGGCAGAGAATATTTAATAAAATAAGTAAAACTATAGTAATCAAATTAAAGTCCAAGGATGAACAGACTGAGAATATTAAATACAGAAAGGACTAGCCTGTTGTACTTCAGAAATCATTAAATTTTCTGAGCTTTGACCATAGTTAGAGGACAAGCCTTTTTAAACATGGATTGTTGAGGGAGGTATGTCAGAAGATAATGATACAAATTCATTTTCTATAGATGATGTTGTACGTGAATTAGATAGACAAGAAACCAAGATAGTTGTTTCTAAGATAATTAAAAAGTTCAACAAACCAACAACTGTAATACGTGGTCTTGAATGGAATAAAGATGTACAGTCAATAGCTAGAGAATTAAAAACAAAGCTCGGAACCGGTGGGACGTATAAAGAGGAACAAATTATACTGCAAGGTGACCATCGCGAATCAGTTAAGAATTTCCTTCTAGCAAAGGGGTTCAAAGAAGATTCTATAGAAGTTATCTAGCATTCTCTTAACGAGGCCATAAAATAAAATCAGCTTGAAATGTTACTAAATAGAATAAAAGGGTATATTTTTGACACATTTCTTTAAACGTTACTAAATCTTAAAATAATACGTCAAAAACCGTGCATATTTTGTAATAAAGGTTTATGTGGAGATATTAGGGAGCTACTTTGTGGCATGAAGAAAATTCCAATAGATTGGACAAATGTCAACATTGCCACCATACTAGGCAGTATCATCATACTGATACGGGAGGGTATAATTTTTGTGAAAAGTGTGGATGTCGCGGATTTGTGGAAAAAGTATAACTAGCCTTGGATTGAAAGGTTAGCAAAAATTTAAAAAATTTCAAATATGATGATTTCAAAAAATATCTACATGGTACTAGGACAAAAGCTCTTTGAAGAGGCTGGCAACGTAACGGCATTTAAAGTTATAAAGGTCCACCCGTTTGAAGGGACTACAACAGAATTAACGTTCAAGTCAGAGATTAAAGGCATTGATAGGTTCCCAAATGGCAAAAATATTGGCTCAGGTACAATGACTAAATATCCTCACGGCATAATTGATGCTACCTGGCAAGGCACTTGGATAACCGAGGGTAGTGAAGAGTTTATGTGGTGGGGCCATGAAAAAAGCAGGGTTCTCGAAGGTGGTAAAATTAGAGGTTTGAACTTAGTAACTGGGTTTACAAATTCTAAAAATTTATCTTGGATGAATAATCTAGTTATAGTAATAGAATTAGCTGGCTCAGTTTACTCTGACGAATTTTCTGCCACTGCATATGAATGGAGCATCCCATTAGAATAATCATTGTGATTCCTAGATGTTTTTTCCCGGCTTTATCTTTAGGCTTACTATGGATTCCAACATTCTTTCATCCGCTTCCAGTCCGTCGCGAATACAAGAATGGCCCCTATTTCGCACGATAAAATAGTGGCCATCTCTTAATCCCATTTCCGGATTCCAAGAATGGGAATTGTGGTTTAATTTTTATTCATCTTTCGGATAAGTATAATACAACTGATGGGCGATTGATTGTTTCTTGTTCATCATTCAATTCTTCCCATCAGTTTTTGAATCTGCAGTATACAGAAAATCAGTGTTGAATTAGCTCAAATTGCGGGCTAGTCAGGTTTTCCAGCTCTGGGGAGGTGTTTGTCTTAGAAATTCCCATCATAACAGTGAACGGATGGCGTTTTGACTATTATATAAACATTGAATTCTATAATAGAAATATGAGAAGCCGACGAATAATTTTTTCATTTTGCATCATTCTAACCATCGCCATAGGAAATAATATAATTGAGCTAACTTCATCTGTTCTCCCTTTTCAAATTCCTATACAATGGCCGATAACAGCCAATGAAACAGGCAATAAATCGTCCATTCACGCAGGTTCTATAAAGGAACGATAGGTGACACCACCTGACATATGTTATAAACAGCAATTTTCGACAAGTCGTCTTGCAATTACAAAAGGTTCTATTAAATGGGTACTAAAGAAAGATTTGTTAGCATCGTAGATGATGAATTGGATATAACTCAGCTCTTTCATGACGCTTTATGTAAAATCTATGGAATCTCAGTTATTACATTTAACGATTCTGCAAAAGCTCTTGAGCACTTTACTAATAACAAAGATAAATATGTACTTGTTATCTCTGATTTAAAAATGTCGGGGATTAGCGGACTTGAGCTGTTAAAGAAAATGAAGAATGTGAATACATACCTAAGAACGATACTAATAAGTGATTACAAAGTCAACGACAATGACATACTATTTCATCAGTATCTTAAAGAAGAAATCATAGACAAATTTATTAAAAAGCCCATTAATCTGGATGTTTTGTACCAAGAAGTAAACAACCAAGTTCATGCCTACCAATTGATAATTAATAGATAGAATGATGGATGGGCTCGTGGGCAAAATTTATCAGTACTTTCTATGCGAACCCAAGATTTCCTTTTTCTTAGGATGAGCTTGTCAATTACTGTTATCAAGAATAAAGATAAAACTACATTACACTTTTGAAATCATCAATTTGTGTGTAGTCAATTATCACTTCGTATGAAACTACGCAAACAGGTTAGTTTCCAATCAAGCCATAATTTTTCTATGTAATAGCAATAATCCATAAAAATTTTCATTTGTGGTGCTTCGTGTTTGGGTTGGAGGTTATACCCGTGCAACTCCGCATCACTTGTGAATGATGCGTTGTGGTCCGAAGTAGTCATTTCTTCACGGAACATTTGCATGTAAATAACTAATGCTCAACATTGCTTTTAAACAATGATTGCCACACAAAAATGCAGTTAATTATATTCCTTGATATTATATAATCGTTAAATACTTTTCTAACAAAAAGCTTAACGACTTATCGATGCCAGTATTTACGATATGCTGAAGATTGTGGCAAGAATGCAGAAATTTTATACGATAGGGTAGATACTTACATCAACGATACTAAGAACTAAAAATATGCAACATTTGTTGAGCGTAATTGTTCCTTAAGACGAAAATTTAGAATAACAAAAAAGTATCGTTCCTCATAATGGTAGCGACTAGTTCGAATTCGGTGAAGCAAGGTTGATGATTAACTTGTGGTATTTGCCGGTTCGCAATATCTGTCCAGATAATCTGCTATCTGGTCAAATGACGCACCAGAATCATTAAGCTCTATTAGTAACTCTTTACTGATACCGGCCTGTCTCAATGCAACTAATGCAGCATATAATCTTCTTTCTGCGTTACTGATGCATTTGCCATCCCAACCATAATAAGACATGATGACTCCCATAACACATCTTCCACTGTGTCCATCGGTATACTGCTTTCTAATCTGTGTAAACTGCTTTCCATATGTACGTATTATTTCGGAAATAGATGATTCTTGCTTCGACTGATGACTAATAGTACTAATATTAGGTACATGGGCATATTGCTCCAAGTTCTCAGTCAACTGCTTTTTATATGCCTCTAGAATTTGAGAAGCTGATGATTTTTGTTTTAACAGTTGTTGCTGAGCCAAAGATAGTAAATATCATCACACACAAATTATTTAGGGTTTACGTTTATTGCATATCTATACGAGATTTTTGGTCTCCTCCTAGACATTTTTGCAGTTGTATTCAGTATATATTAAATAATTTAAAACCTTGAAAATTTAATTTCAAGACCCTTGTTTAGTTCTAACTGGTATTCGTACTTTTCATTCAAGTTTAATGGGATTAACTCAACGTTCTTGCTAGGACAAAGTGGACATTCGTAACTTTCTGTACTCGTAAGTAAGGTTGCTGTCCAGAAGCATGATTGACAAAGCGCAAAAGAGCGAGACATCTTCAATAAATGTAATTTATTTAGGCCGATGATAACTTAATTCGTTTTTGCCTTTGGCCAAAGTAATGGGAGAATTTGATACACAACTACGCCAATAAATGCAATACCTGCAATTATAACAATTATCGATAACAGGGTACTGGGTCCTTGCATGATATCAAATTGACAACGTATAATAAAAATCTTTAAAACAGTAACAGTTTATTTCATTAGAATCTTCATTAGAGTAATGATACTTAGCAACTGATGGGTTCAAAGGCAAGCCCGTTGAATGAACAAGAAACAATCGAGCCCCATCAGTTGCCGGTTTTATGCGTTACAAAAACCGGCTCAATAAATTATTTAACATGTTAGGTAGAAAGTCACGAGTGTTTTGAATAGTAGAAAGTGACAAGATTACGAATATTTAGACATAAGATTTCTATTTTTATCTAAATCATCTTGGAATATGAATAGATTCTCTTAGACCAATTAAACTAGACTATATAACTCATAATAGACTGATTATAAAAATACCGACCGACCCATGTGAATTCGAATTGGCCTTCGGATTATGCCCGCCAGATGATTTCTTTATCGCGTTGCGCTCTCCGTTGGGGTATTATCTCAGAAAGTATCAGTAAATGACTAGTTTCATCAAAAGTAAGACATTAAAAATAACAGAGGTTGGTATAAAATATAATACTATTGGAGTGTGTCAAAGATTAGGCCTTGCGTATAGAACCTATCTATATATTATCCATCGAGGTTTCTTGAATCTCTGATACTTGACAGGCAATCAGAAAATAAATTTTTTTAGAGTATATGTAATTGTCATATCAATCTTTGTTATTCTTGTCTTACCTGTTGGTACGGCAAAATTTGACTTTGGAGAAGTGCATGCACAAGCTGTCTCCCATAATGTTACAGATGATAAGGTAGTCATCTTAAATTTTGATGACGGTCGTAAAGACCAATATACAATTGCTAAACCGGTACTTGACAAATATGGATTCAAGGCCACTTTTTATGTGGTATGCAATTATGTTGGAAATAAAAAAGGGTATATGGATTGGACACAGCTGGAATCACTAAACAATGAGGGATATGACGTAGAATCCCACAGCATGAGTCATAGAAATCTGCTCAACCTGCCTGCAAATCAACTTTATTATGAATTAGGGAAATCAAAGGAATGTCTTCAAGAACACGGTATTGATGCTACAAGTTTTGCCTATCCATTTGACGCCGGTTATCAAGATGTCAATGTTGTCAACATAGTGGCAAAATATTATGACTTCGCTAGAACTGCAGGTAGTCCAGTGATGTTTCTACACTGTGACGGTTGGAAGGGTAAATCTAGTCAGACTGATTGCAGCACATATGATACAGATGGGCAGCTAACATATGCTAACAGGTACTCAGTGAGAGGATGGAGTCATGATTTTTCAAGACTTGCAAACTCCTACGGTGACGCTGACCTTTATAATAGGTTTGTAAATGTTGTAAATAGTCAAGTCAACTATAATGAGAATGGAGATATTAATGCAATTCCCATTGTAATTTATCACAGAATGGGGGAGACGCCGAGTAATTACTTTACCAGTTCTGGATTATTTGAAAAGGAAATGAAGTATCTCTACGATAATAACTTCAAGGTACTGACAATGAAAGACCTGAGATATGATGATGGCAGAAATTACTTCTATATCCAGTGAGAGTGAGTGGAT
>DATEFQ010000040.1:0-3404 GCA_035280585.1 Nitrososphaeraceae archaeon | reverse complement strand
TAACAATTTTAGCACAGACCGTTGGAAGACTTCTACGATCAACAAAAAAAGTCACAAGGGGAATTGGAAGTATCAGACAAGACGTCAATATCTCAATTGACAATGGACCCGTCGTGGAAATTAAGGGTGTTCAACAGCTATCACAGCTTGCACTTATAATTGATTACGAAACAAAAAGGCAGGATGGGTTAAATCAAATTGCAAAAAAATTGACTGAACGTAACATTATTGAAACAGAATTTATCGATACTGTTACCGATATAACAGATTTATTAAGATCTTCTTCATCAAAAGTAGTAAAGAGGATCCTTACTGGTGATTCTAAGATTATTGCCTTTGTTTTACGAGGTTTTAATGGTATACTATCCTTCGAACCATTTCCCGGAATTAGATTGGGAAAAGAGCTAGGGGAACTTGTAAAATCCTATGGGATAGGTGGGATATTTCACTCTGATGAATTACCAAACTATGGAATTACTGCGGATGACGTCCAGTCAATATCTTCTGTCCTGAAAATGAACAAGAATGACGCATTTATATTAGTCGGTGGAACAATAACGTTACTAAATGGCGTTCTATTCGAGTTATTCAATAGACTCAAAAAATCGCTTTCAGGAGTCGTTCCTGAGACACGTTATGCAAGAATAGACGGTGTTACCGCATTTAGTAGACCCAGGCCTGGATCATCAAGAATGTATCCAGAGACGGATATTCCATACATCTCTATAGATGAAAAAACGGTGAAGCAGTTATCCAAGGTCATACCCCAACCATGGGATGTAGTCATAGAACAAATTTCCAAAAAATATGACATTAACAAAACCTTGGCGGAGAATATATTTGACTCGCAGTATTTTATTCTATTTGAAAAAATAATTTCACAAACTTCAATCAGCCCATCGTTTGTTATATCTAAGCTAACGGAAGATTTGGTTAGTTTGGAGAGAGAAGGATATAATACTTCAATTCTCACTGAGGATACCCTATTTTATCTGTTTATGCAATTAAACAACTCTAGAATATCCAAAGAATCTATTCCAATAATATTTGAAAAACTTCTCAAAAAAGAGGTTGATGATGTAGATGAAGTGATAAAGTCATTTGGGACCGATAACTTAACTGAAGAGTTTGTGGATGAGGTGATAAGCAGGATAATTAATGAAAACGAGAAAGTGATTTCTGAAAAAGGACTCGATGCCGCTGGGCTATTGATGGGGAGGTGCATGGAAATTCTACGGGGTAAGATAGACGGTGAGAAAGTTAATAAAAAACTCATGATGAAACTAAGTGATTACATTCAAAGATCCAAAGGCAAAATAAATTAAAATAAATGAACTCTTTGTGCTGATTAATATTTAGATACAGAGCGTATTCTAGCCTTAATAGGGAAATATGATAATTATTTTTGTTAGTGGTTTATGATCTATTGGAACAATGTTATAGTATGATCTAAAGTTACTTATTCAGGATACCTGGAAATGAAATCCCATTTAATCAGGGTTTTTGTATCCTGCTCTTCTTTTTAACCTTTTAAAGGATTCAAAGATAATCCAACAAATGCAGGCAGCAATACCAATAAGCATTATGACCACCCCTATTAAAATTGTTTGAATTTCAATCTTTGGATTTCTATTACTATCAAAAAGGATCGCACTGCCAAACATACTATTCGTATAAACCTCCGTCTTGTTGATATTAGTTATAACTGCCGAATAGTTACCACTTATCGGTGCAAAAATTGTAGTAAAGAACGGTCTTGAAGAATTCTGATCGAGTATTAATGTTCCTTTAGGATTTAAAATCCTTATATTAAGTACATTTAATGAATTACCTTGTGTAACGGATAAAGATATATTTTTTCCCTTTTGTACATCACTCAATGATAGTATGGCATGACTTTCATTGTCTATTTTCCCATTAAACATTGTACTTGTAGAGTGAAGAGGGTCTGGCACACGTATCGAAGAAATGGAAATTATTGTTACGCCAATGAACAAGGAGATCAAACCTACAACTAATACATTCCACTTCATTAATTATCTCCTACCGGGAATGCCATCCAACTGCTTATCCTCATTTGACAACTGATAAGTATTTTAAAGTAACCTTGTTGCTAAATAATAGTTTTAGGTTATGCTTTTCTTTTGATATTTATGATACAACGTTAAATTCATAATATATATATAAACTGATTTTGGATATATCTGGCATGAGTAGTCTAAGGGACCCAAAATCTATCTTGTTTTTTTTAACTTTCGCTTTGATTATGTTTATGACAAATGGAGTAATCGTAGCTGTTGGTCAGGCACCCACGGCGGACAGCCCATTAGTCGGTGTTGCTATGAAGGGTGGATATGTTGACCAAAAAGAAAACCAAAATAATACCTCACTACCCCCTGCAAATTATTTCGAAGAAAGCTTCAAGTTAATGAAAGATGCAGGACTGAATCATGCAAGGTTCCTATTCTATTGGGAAGCATATGAAAAAAATCCACAAGCTTTCATGAATGAATTAGAACAAGTGGCAAATCTGGCAGACAAAAACGGGATTAAAGTTATTTATGATAACCATCAATGGCATACCTCCTCCTGGCTTGAGAAGAGGGGAACTGGATTTCCAATATCTCTTTTTGAGAATAATTCCCAAAAATATCCTATGAATAGTGGAGGTAAGGAGGGACAACCGACTGCAAAGCTTTGGTGGTCTGATTTCTGGAATGGCTCTGTCAAGGATGGCCAAGGGAAGGACGCTTGGACTTCGCTTGCTGACTTTTGGAAAAAGGTAATTGCAAAGGTGGACAATCATCCGAGTACTTTTGGATATGAAATTCTGAGTGAACCTCATGTAGAGAGTCCAGATCAATGGGAAAAAATCGGAAATTTCAACTCATTCATAACTGATGAAATGAGAAAAGATACCAATAAAACAGTTATTTACAGTATGAACGTTCCTCTCCCAAGCTCCCTTCCTGGACCGATTCAATTAACGCCTGAAAATCTTGCCAAGATGGCTCCAACAAACAAAGAAAATGTAATGTTTAAAATAAGTGTATACGGAATTCCAGACAGAGATCAATATCAAAAACAAAGGTTCGATCTCTTCAAAAAAACAAGCGAACTGACAGGTGATCCACTCTATATAGGCGAATGGAATAATGTCGTGAGAACTCAAGTTAATGGCGTATTTCAGCTAGATCCAGCAAAGAGTGGTCTTGACCAACAAACTACAGATGCAATGCTTCAAGCATTTAAAAAGGACAACATAACCGCCTCAGCTTTCTGGAAATGGGATTACCAAGACGCAGATGTTGCCAGCTTCAACTTAATCTTAAATCAAAATGGAACCATTACTCCAACACAATATTACACCTATTTAAAAAACTCAGTGGCTAAAGTTTACCCTG
>DATEFQ010000039.1:0-14716 GCA_035280585.1 Nitrososphaeraceae archaeon | reverse complement strand
TAATATTTTTTTAGTATATAATATATCTTAATACATCTATTCAGTTTCAAGTTCCATATTATATCCATTACGATCAAAGGCCGCTATGTTTTGAACCTCGTAAGGATGGCAAATTATTACGGACACTAATCCAAAAAAATGGTTTAAATCCTCTAGTGATGGCTTGTTCGATCCACCAGGATGTGAATGGATGGTTCCAATGTATGATAAATCAAAAGGAAGTTCATACATAGGAAAACCTGAATAATAGGGACCATGTGTAGAGAAGGGCGGAATAACTAATCCTGTTACTCTAATCAGATTTTTGTCCTTTTTACCTTGCAAAATCAATATCCCCTCATTTGGATGCCATGACTTAGCATAGGTAATAATACTATCCGTGATTTGCTTTGTCAAAACTATTCTTCTTCTCACTCCAATTTCTTCCTTTTTCCTTCTAAAAAACACTACAATAAACTCCGAATTCCCTGTATTAAAATTATCTATTGCGAGTTCGATTTACCTCGAGTAGTATTACTATGGCTAAATTGTTTGAAGGTCTAGAAGGATCTTCCGTTATGAAAGAAAAAGTACTTTAATGGTTTTCCAAAAGGTATTTAGATAAATAGCGTTCTGGATTTGAGAACAATGGATTTACTATTAACAGCACCTATACTTACAAGGTTCTAGGAGGCGGTTAGAAAGAAACAGGCCCAGAACATACATTGGTGATATGAAAAACTCAAAATGTTTCCCTGAAAAAATTTAATTAGCTAGCTTCAAGATTTGACCCTCGGCCTTCGATATTAGTAAATTTTATGTTATTATGCAAATGATCTCAAAACATGAACAGCATTACTAAGATTATTTAATGGGTCAACCCACTATCTAAGTCACTTGATACTTATAAAAAATCTTGTCAAAAAGTATGGCGATTTCTATGCATTACATGGATTGAATTTTGAAGTTAATGAAAATGAGATATTTGGACTTCTAGGTCCCAATGGTGCAGGAAAGACAACCCTTATCCACATATTAGCTACTTTGCTAAAGCCAACAGAAGGATATGCTATTGTAAACGGTTTTAATGTTTTGCATGATGCTACAAAAGTAAGACAAAGTATAGGGGTCGTTTTTCAAGCGCCAAGTAGTGATGATATGCTTACTGGATATGAAAATCTCAAGGTTCATGCGTTACTCTACGGAATACCTAGTAAGAAAAGAGAAAACAGAATTTCAGAAGTGTTAACGTTAGTGGGATTGGAAGGGAGAAAAAACGACCAAGTTAAGAAATATTCTGGTGGGATGAGGAGAAGGCTTGAAATTGCCCGAGGACTCTTGCACAATCCGAAGGTTTTTTTCTTAGATGAGCCCACGCTAGGTTTAGATCCACAAAGTAGAGACATTATGTGGACGTATATCAAAAAAATAGTTAAGGAAGAAAATGTAACGATAATATTAACCACGCATTACATGGAAGAGGCCGATACACTATGCGATAGAATTGGCTTTATCGCAAATGGAAGAATTATTGCATTGGATTCTCCATTAAATCTAAAACAGGGAATGGGTGGCGACATAGTAAAAATTACGTTCAAGAATAGCATTCACGCTAACAAAGATTTTGCTGATTTCGATTTTGTACATGGAGTGGAGAGCAATGGAGATTCTGTAACTATTTACATGGATGAGGTCAACTCAAACCTCCATCGATTAGTAAAAAATTTGGATGGTGTAAAATCAATAGAATATAAGAAGCCAACCCTAAATGATGTGTTCTTGAAATTATCAGGTGATACTTTATCCGGAGATAGTCCAGAAGGGGGGTTTATGCAAAGGTATGCTCAGTATAAGAAATCTTAATTTTAATAGAATATTGGGACAGCTTTATGCATTATGGCTTAGAGAATTTAAGGTCTTCCTACGTGAGAGGAGCCGGCTTATTGCCTCTACTTTTACACCATTACTATGGTTATTTGTCATAGGATCTGGGCTTGGGTCAACGAACCTACAAATAGGAACAGACTATCAAAAGTTTATTTTCCCAGGGATCATCTGTATGTCTGTTATTTTCACTTCTGTTTTTTTCGGTTCGTATATAATCTGGGATAGAAAATTTGACTTTCTGAAAAGTGTTATGGTTGCTCCTTCAACTAGAACTACTGTATTTGTTGGTAAAACTCTTGGCGGTATGACGACTTCACTTTTTCAGGTCGGTATAATCCTGATAATTGGTATAGTTTTAGGGATTAATTATAACGCCATATCAATACTGCAAATAATATCAATTGTATTGATTCTCTCATTTGGCCTGACATCGTTAGGCCTGACATTCGGGAGCTATATTGAGAGTTTGGAAGGTTTTCAATTAATTGTTAGTTTTGTTGTCTTTCCACTTTTTTTCCTGAGTGGAGCATTATTTCCAATTGATAATCTGCCACCTTGGTTAAAAATCATTACTCTTGTGGACCCAGCTACATATTCAGTAGATGCGTTAAGGAACAGCATCTTGCATTTAGGAACGTATTCTTTTGAACTAGATATTGAATTATTGCTATTGTTTACCGTAATTATAACACTAATTGGGATCTTTTCTTTTAAGAGAATGAAGGCAGTTTAGAATCATATTCTATGTTTTAATTAATTCATGATTATTGCATAAGGGTGCAAATAATAATTGGATAAAAAAATGTTTATTATCGGGAGGTAACTAAATTCGTTCTTGCTAAATCTCTTGTTCCAAATCCTCAAATGCCCTTGCTTTTGAAATTTCATGCAATTTCATGGATGCCCTTCTTTCGAATTCCTTTTTGCTCAAGACGCCTTTATTGTCTAGCATCTCAACTAAAGCTTCCAGCTTGATATTAAGTTCATCTTGCAAGGATAATTCTTTACCTGTAATTTTTCTCTGAGGTGATTCACTCTTGCCCATGATTAATTAATTACTTTTACTAATATGATATTAGTTTAACTTAACTCAACTATTGCCTTCAACTTTTATTTTGGAATTGGATAATGAAACCAGATTTACTAATAAATTCTTGAACCTATTAAAACTTGATTATCTGTACTCTACATAATATTTGTACCTTTTTTCTACATCTTTGTTTTGACCGGCTAAAACTATAGCGATCTGATCACCTACTCCTTTTCTAATAAAATCCAAAAGATCGTGCGAATTTGGAATATTTTGATATATTTTCAAAAGCGAAGACTCGAACAAGCTCATAAACTCGACTACTTTTCTTCTGTATTCTTCACAATTTGGAGTCTTAGTGCTTGTCACCTTAAACCACGTTGTTGCGCTAGGTGCGGCAAATGTGCGCGCCAACTCATCCAGTACTCTTTCAATTTCAAAAAAATCCAATGTACCTTTACCTCCAATTAATTACATAATTTAAAGTGTATAAGATAATGGTAATCTAAATGTAAAAAACTGAATTATCTAGCGTGATAAGAATAAATTTGTGAAATGAAAGTTCCAAATTATATTTTGAACTTGAAAAACGAGGAATCACCATCTAACTTGCTCTGGATTTATTTTCTTGTGTCCATAGGAGTGGCCCTGCAGGTAGGAGCCGCTAATTGGGATATCATGTGGCATGGCATCGTTAATGTTGAATCCTTCTTTACTCCCCCACATTCTGTGTTATATTTTGGAGTAGGATTATCATTAGTTTCTACGATTGCAGGAATAATTTGGTCTTTAAGACAGAAAATCCTTCCAGTAGGACCTTTTTCCACTTATCGTAAAATTCCTACTCCACTTAAGTTAATCGTCTTTGGATGTTTGATAGAAGTAATCTCTGGCATGTTTGATAACTGGTGGCATGCAAATTTTGGCTTTGACGGTCTCTTGAGTCCACCACACCTGATGTTAATAAGTGGAATGACACTTTCGATAATTGGGGCACTAATCGGAGTCCATTTAGATAAAACCAAAACCCATAAGAGATTTCAGCTCATTTCCGAAATGATCTGTTATGGAATACTCTGGATGATTGTGATTAACTTTGTTTTCATGTTCACACTTCCCTTCTCTAAGGGTCAATATTTCGATTTTAATCCTTCACCAACCGCTGCGTTGATGTTGGGATTAATGCTTCCTGCAGCATTTACTGCCATAATTTTTTACTCTGTACAAAGCCTATCATTTCCTTTTCGCATGACGGTTGTAGCGGCTACTCTAATAACTATACAATCATTGGCCACAATCATTTCAAATATCTACTTTGCAGGCCTGCTTGCTCTTTACCTCTTAAATATAATGATACCTTTGTCTTTAGATATTATATCCATTTATACCAATAATAATAACAAATTATTCCGAAAATTTTCAAACACGGACCACAAACGTATTGTCTTATCCATAATCATCTCGCTCTTCTTTATTACCTTCTACTTTCCATGGTCAGTTAATATGTTTAAGTCGTTCTTTGAAATAGATTTAATTACATTTGAAAGTGTAACTATTTTCGGATATCTTGTATGGAAATTTATTATACCTATTTTAGTCCCCGTATCGGTCGTTTCAGCGTACATAGGAATATTGGTTTGGAAAAAATTGTATGAATATCCAAAATTAACAAACATGTTCAAAGTTGTCGTTGGTTAAGAAAGCTTATTTCGATATAAAGACCTTATCTATCTTGGGCCATCCTGTTTTAGCATTAGTACTTTGCAAACGATTATTTTTTGACTTTTAACCAATTTGCGACTCGTTGAAATGACTAAAAAGGAGGTTATTGTTGACCAAATTCAGAAAAAAGTTAGCTGGATGAAGCCAGTAGTTAATTACGAATTACTTTATGAACTTCACAAGGTTTTAATAAAAATAAAAAATAAGATGTAGGGTTGTCAAAATAATACGGTTATGATTGAGGATTTAATTTCAAAATAGTTAACCTTAATAATCTAGTTTAATCAATTACTGTATTGAAAAATGGAAAATAAAGAATTCCTTACGCAACAACTCTTATGGATTGTAATTTCAATAGGTATAAGCATAACAATATCAATGTTTGTCCCGTTTCCACTATCCTGGGTTGTTATTATCGGGGTGTTTCTTGCATTGAGTTTCTATATGCGCTATAGGATGATGAAAAAGATGGGCTCAGGTGTTGGTATGTTTGGTTCTCTGTCATCACCATTTTCTGGAAATTCAGTTAACTACTATTGTATGAGTTGTGGAACAAAACACAGAGAGGCATCATGTCCACGATGCGGTTCAAAGATGAAAAGAGTTGGGTAAGTACAAGACTTTCATAAATTCTTTTTTCAATATAAAACCAAAATTAGCTACCAGATATATCATCCTAAACAAAGTCACTTAACTGCTGTTGTTTTGATGAAATTGTATAGTCCTGTGTAAATTGAGAAATTTGATTTATGACCTCATTAATACCAAATACTAAGTTCCTTTTTGAAATCTGATCTTTGAGATTTTTTACTACTTTATCAGTATATGCTTTATTTGCACTCAAATTATTTTCATGCAGAAAAGGCTCTTGAAAGCCATATATTTTCTCATATTCTTTGACAGTCCATAAAATTCCAAATATTTCAAGGATCTCTCTAATTCTCTTCCATATGTCATATCTCAGTCTTAAAACTGATCCGGAAATATGACCTAACTGTAGTTGTTGGCATTTATTAACCAATGATTCTATGTGATCTTCAGTATCAGTAATATAAGGAATAATAGGATCCATATTAATACAACATTTAATTCCAGAATCTACAAATTTTTTTATAGTACCAAAAATTCTTGCTATTGGAGGTGTCCCTGGCTCTATTATTCGTTTTATTTTTTCGTCAATAGTTGTTACCGACCAAACTATAAAGCATTTATTCTTGTAATTTCGAAATAAATCTAGGTCTCGTTCAATCAGCGATGATTTGGTGAAAACATAAAATGGAATACGGTATTGTTGTAAAACCTTAATACACTTTTTTGTTATTCCGAATTTCGCTTCTGCGTACTGATAGGCGTCGGTAGCAGACGATATCATAACAGGTAATATAGTGGTATTTTTCAATTTGTTTAGTTCTGATTCTAGTATTTCTGGCGCATTAATTTTCCCGTATATCTTATCAAAAAACTCTGGTGCCCATTTGTATGTAGCATAACAGTATCCACATCTATGATGACATCCCTGATAAGGATTTATTGTTAATCCTACGTGTGGACCTACCCTGAAGTAACGTAGTACTGATTTAGAATATTTCTTTTCAATTATAGGTGCGTTATTGGAATACCACAACAAGATTATGAAAGCAGCAGTGTTAATTAGAATTGATATACCAATAAGTGTGGGAGAGGGGGATTCATAACAACTTAAATCAATCATCAGTGCTTTTAATTAAGGGATTTTCAGGTCTATTGACGATTGATTGAATGAAATTAAATACGGGCTTAACTTCTGAAATTGGTCCACTTATTTCAAGCTTTATGCCGCCCTGTATTCTAATTTTAGATCTCCTAAATATTATCCCATCTTCATTGTACTCTATGCCATAAATACTTTCAAGTCTTTCACTTATCACATCAGGCGATTTGAAAACACGTCCTCTTTCAGAATATAGTAGTATCCTAAGATTTGTAATTATGATGTTGTATTTTTTATGAGTACATTTTAGTTTGGTCTTAGTCCTGAACATTATGTTCTCTTGGGGAAGTAATATTTCCTTGAGTGCCAAGAACCATTTATATGCAGCAAGGGATATATTCATAAAAGTTGAATCATTTTATTTAATCTACTAACAAATGTAAATGATCTTAAGTACTATTAAAAAGCTTTATAACAAGTACTCATCTGGGCTCTTAAATATCCATCTATATTTCATCATAATTTTTACCTGAGGTGGATGTATGTTAATATTGTAATGGTCGCATCTATTACGTCAATACTTGAAAAATTGATGGACAATGACTTACGATAATTAGTAATACTGATTTGTATTGGTTTTATGTAATTCCATTTAACCGGGATCTTCATTACAGGTATGGTGAATCTTTAGCCGCTGAAACATTCTAACAGTCAATGATTTCCACAAGACTTGTACTTCAATTCATGCTGGGGTTTTGTATTGCTTTCGCTTCCCATCATTATGTATGTATTTTCACTAAGCAACCCAACTAATTCAAAATTGTGGCAAAAAATCAGATATGTAGTCATAATAATAACCATTTTTGATGTCCTAGTAAATCAGAGGGAAGCGTGATTACAATGTGGTTTGTTGCAATATCAATTATTGCTCTCTACGTTCTCGGCATGAGGCGTTGGACAAAATGAAATGAGTGCAATAGAACGGCAAAAAATTTGTATTTCCATTAACTTTAAATCTCAACCAAATCTATGTTCTGATATGTATGGTATGCATAATGCCATCTCTCAAGTACCATTTGGATACGAATGGATCTTCATCATAGTTATTATTGTGGTGATATTTTTCGGTGTCAAGAAAATTCCTGAATTGGCCAGATCATTTGGAAAGGCAACGGCAGAGTATGAAAAGGCAAGAATTGAAGCAAAAAAAGAATTGGAGCAAATTAAACGAGAAGATAAAATTGGTCGTGAAAAGCTGGAAGAAATAGCAGAATCATTGGGAATAGACTACACTAACAAAAACGATGTTGAGCTTAGGAAAGCCATTGAAGGAGCTATTAATAAAGAAAAGGGCAGTTAATTACAACTAGAGTATTCGGTAATCATCCATTATAAATTGCAATTATTTTCTTGGAAAAATTATATTTATAACATGAATCTTCTGCATGAATAACATGATAGGATCTGACATAGTTTCTGAGATCGTAAAAAATTATGACGTAAATAAAATACATTTGGCAGTTATAGGAAGTCATTCAGCCTTGGAAATTATGGATGGTGCAAAGGACGAGGAATTGAAAACAGTTTGTATTTGTCAAAAGGGTAGAGAATTACCTTACCTGAGATTTAAAAGGTTGGTAGACAAGTTAATCGTGGTAGATAAATTCTCAGATTTAGTTTTTAAAGAAAATCAGGACAAACTCCAAGAGACTAATAGCATAATAGTCCCTCACCGAGCATTCACTGCATACGTAGGGTACGATTCCATTGAAAACGAACTTATGTTACCAATTCTAGGAAATAGAAGCCTATTTCGTGCAGAAGAAAGGAGCAATCAAAAGAATCAGTATTCTTTATTAGAAAGGGCACAGATAGTTCATCCAAAGATTTACAAAAATCACTCTGAAATTCAAGGATTGGCTATAGTTAAGATCCAAGAATCTACTAGAAAGCTAGAAAGAGCATTTTTTATCGTTAATTCGGCGCAAGATTATCAGGAAAAATCTCAAGATAAGATAAGAAGAAACGTTATTACTAAAGAGGATTTAGAACTAGCGGTAATTGAAGAATTTGTAGTAGGCACCTACTTTAATTTTAATTTTTTCACCTCCCCTTTGACTCCAGAAACAGAATTCTTAGGTATTGAGCGAAGACTTCAAACTAATCTTAATGATCTAAACGCGTTACCCGCAAAAAATCAATTAGAATTTGACATGGATGTAAAACATATAGAAATAGGCCATACACCTGCTAGCATCAGAGAGTCTATGTTAGAAAAGGTATTTGAAATGGGTGATAAATTTGCAGAATCTGTGAGGAAGGAATACCCTCCTGGAATAATCGGACCTTTTTCCCTACAGAGTATCGTCACTCCAGATCTGGACATAGTTGTTTACGATGTCTCTCTGAGAGTTCCTGGAAATCCTATAATGGCAACAACATCTCCATACACAAAATATTCGTACGGCCATACGTTTGGCGTTGGACGGAGGATTGCAATGGAGGTGAAGAAAGGTTTGGCCTCCAACAAGCTATTAGCATTAATTACCTAAATGACTCAACTACTGCTCAATAGTTTCCTCAAACAGATTTTTTCTTACTTTGATAGGAACATCAAAAAAAGCAGCGAGTGCGATGCAATCAGAAGCGCGATAATTTCTTAACGTTACGATGTCTTTCCGCGTTCTAAAATAGAGGTTAGACCTTAATACGGGACCATTTCTGTAAATCCTTACTTCAACCAATAACAAATCTTGTAGAGATGATATTTCTTCAATAAGATTGTAGATAGTAGGTATTGTACTTTTGTCACCTTCCTTAAATCTTAGGATGTGTCTTGCCACTTCTCCAGAAAATGCACGGATGGGAAATTCTCTTCCATCATCAGATTTTAGTGTAAGAAGTCCCTCAAGACCAAGTTTGTCAACAAAACCAACAAAGCTTATGGATGCTGTAACATATCCTTCGCTTATGAAAGGTTCACTCATATTTTTTTTTATACTCTGATAAATTTAGACTTTATCCATAAGAGCATATGGTTATTCGAATTAGATTAATATAGATTGAATTCCATTTTGTAAATTAATCAATTTTGGTTGTTGGTCATGGTTGAAAATTATGAATCGCTTCGTAATAGAGGGTTACGTATTATTTCAATAAGCGTTTTTTCCATAATTTTTGCTATTTCTATATATTCATTATTCAGTTCAAATCAATCTTTACCTGAGGTAGCTAATTTGTACAACTTGGCGATTGCCGTTATTTTTCTGATATTGGTCTCATTAGCTGCTATTGGTTATGGATCTTATCTGATTCTTCAATCTGAATCATCAAGGCCAAATAATGAGAGAAGTTATCTTGGATATATCTCTAGGATTTTAACCAAGAAGCCTTACTGGTTGATATTTATTGTTTCTTCCATTTTATATGGAATTTTCTTTGGATTCTTATCTCAAATTCTAATATATCATGAAGATGTTGTTGGAAATACTGCTCCTTCAATATCAGTCACTTTATGTTGCAACTATCCTGGATATGTTCCAATGATTACTATACAACTTACGGAATTATTTTCAATCTTGATAATTCCTTTGAATCTAATACTTGCAATAATCGTTTCAACATTAGTTGGGATTAATTTTGCATTAAATGCGAGCTTTCTTAAAAAGTTTAAAGATCAATCCACTAGAAAATTTTCAATCGCTTCAACTTTTGGTATATTTAGCGGTCTTTTCATCGGCTGTCCAACATGCGCAGGGAGCTTATTTTCAATCATTGTCGGCTTTGGGACTAGTGCAGCAGTCTCCATACTCGCTCCCTTTCAAAGTCTATTCATTGCAATAAGCATCCCGATTTTGGTAATAACCCCTTTATTGATTATACGTAAGATAATGAAAAGTGAAACTTGTGATGTTATAGACAATCAATAGATCTGTCACTAAAATGATATGTTTTGATTTGTGTAGAGAAATGGTCACGCATTAATATTATTCAAAAATTGTTAGCGTATTGGTTTGTTCCTTTAAGATTTTTTCAAATTTGATGATATCTATGTCCTTGAACGGTCGCATTTTAGGTAATTCTGGAGGCTCCTTGACTTTTTCTAAAATTCCTCTTGAAATTAATTCTGCTTTTAATTTTTCACGTAATTCTGGATGACATAATTTACTATGAAAAATGCTTCCCCAGCCCTGTAAGAACATCTCCTTTATATGCAAATCGCCCTTTTCCTCATGAAAATGCGGATTACGAGTTTCGATTTGCATTACTTCGACTCCCTTTTCCATGGTGTCCTTGTGTTCGGGTGGAGTAATCCCACCAAACTGTTCCAACAAATTAACTATTTCATAGGGTTCTATGGAAAAACCAGATGAGTAAGTCAATAATTCTGCTAACTGAATTGACATGCAGTGTTCTCCAGAATTTCCTGTTCTAATAACCTCAGTTTCAAATCCAGTATAGTATGATATCATGAGATTCAAGAATTGATTTGTCATTTCAGAGACCCTACCTAGTTTGGAAAACCTCACTCCAGATTCGGAAATCTTTGGTTTGTAAATCCAAGATACACGAACCATGGCATATGGGGTGGTAGATAATGCAATTCCTGATGAAAATATTTTTGCGTATTCGTTCACCGCACCCGGTACATAGTTATCAGAATCAACAAACCCGACATATTTTTTTCCCATCATTTTTGATACGAGCATGCCAATGAACATCCCTTCTCCTTTACCATTACGTATTTTACCGTCGGAATCAAAAAGATCTGTATACCCTGCATCTTCTAAAGCTTTGATAAGACCCGGATCCCTTTGATGTATGATTACTGATTTTTTTTCTGTGAATCTATTAAATTGTTCAAAGGCCTGTTTCTCTAGTTTATACCTGTCAATTGGCTCTCTAGGACTGTTTGATACAATTACTGTTAAACAATCATGTGGAATACCGCTAAGCACGCCTTCTAAAAGCTTTAATCGTTCTCCTTTTATAGGAATTACTATCGCCATTTCAGACTCTATTTTGGAAATGACTTCATCGTCTATAGAACGAATTGCCTCAGATTCAGTTTTTGATTGTTTATTTTTGTGTCCAGAATCCAATTCATACACTCGTTGAACTCCATGTAGACTTACCGATCCAAATCTCTCTGTAAATCTTGGGACATCAAGCTTCATGAATTGATTCAGTTATGCCATATTTACTCCAAGTCTATATAAATCAATAATTCCAGCCTAAGAGTAAAATCTACAATGACAGCTCTGAAGATTACTCTAGAAATCTCCAAATATTTAGGAAATGCTATAGTAGCGATCTTATTAATTTGATCTCTCAATTATGATCTTTAAGATTTGTTACTTGAAAATCCAGATTCATATGGGGACCCATTCGTTTGTCAAGATCCTATATGAAGGTGTCTAATTCATCGATTCCGAGCTCCATTAGTTCACAAATAATATAAAATCATCCCGGATCTGAACCTTACTCTTATCAATTTAGCTTGATAATTCGGGAAAGTAACATTTGCTAAAACGAATCCAAAACGTCACTAAGATTAAGATAACTTGGAAGGGGATATCATAATTGATTATACCTAACTGTATTCACCATGATATTTACCTCTTGATAATTAGAAATTAGATTATTGTCCCTAGATTTGGTAATGTATTGTACTTTCAAAATATAGTTTATAATGGTAAATTATCAATTTAATATCAATCCAAAATCATTAGTTTCACCAATCATGTTGTGACCACAAATCTATACCTCAATAAACAACGTATCATTTTCTACCATTACCTTGTGGCTTTCCAATGGTTTTAATTTTTGGGGAAATGAAATTAAGCTACCTGTTTTGACATCCCATTTTGCTCCATGCCATGGACACGTTAATTCACCATTGTTTAGCTCTCCTTCATGAAGCTCTGCTCCAGCATGGGTACAGATATTGTCAATTGCATAATACTCTCCATCCAATTTTGTTACTGCGATTTCCTTCCCACTCGCAGTTATATGTACCAGCTTACCCTCTTCAATTTCAGCAGTTTTCCCCACGACTACCTTCGCCATAAACATTAAATTAATTCTGCATTATTTTAACTTAATTTAATTATCTATTCTATTATCGTGAGATATCTTAATATATAATATTTCAACTTTTTAGTCATAATTAAGAATGAGGGAAGATGACAAAGATTGAACATTATGATCAACCTGATTCCATTACTAACAAGAATCTAACCTGGATAGACATTCAAAAGCCGACAAGAAAAAAATTACAAATATTGGAAGGAAAATACCCATTTCATGAACTTAATATCGAAGATTGTCTTTCCAAAATACAAATACCTAAAATCGATAAATATCAAGATCATATTTTCATAATTTTACACTTTCCCACTGTGGATAAAGACATGAGTATTCCACGCTCAACTCAGCTTGCAATATTTGCTGGCCATAATTATCTAATTACAGTACAGCAAGGAGAACTAAAACCAATTACTGAAATGTTCAATCTCTGTAAGGATAATGAAAAACAACGGGAAACATTCATGGGATCTTCTTCGGGTTATCTATTACACAGCATAATAGATCTGATGGTTGAGGATTTATTACACGTTCTAATGAAACTCGAGGGAAATTTAGATGACATTGAAGATTTAGTATTTGATGAGAAAGTAGCCATAGCAAGGGACATTTCATTATTGCGAAGAGAGATAACAACCCTCAGGCGGGTAGTTGTTCCTTTGAGGAGAATAATACTTGATTTAACCAAAGAAATGCAAAGATTTTCTGAAGAAGATTTGACTGATTATTACGATGATGTAAGAGATCATACAGAAAAGGTACTTGAAGTCCTTGAAGAGTCAAAAGAAACAATTGAAATTTTCAAGGATACTGATTTCATGTTAAGTACGGAAAAATCAAACAAGATATTGTCTCTTCTAACTATTCTATTTACCCTTTCTATTCCAGCTACCGTGGTTGGTACATATTATGGTATGAATATTAGGCTACCGGGTGGTATTATAACAGGCAGTTCCGATTTCTTGGGCCCATATACATCATTCATAATTTTGCTAATAATTGCAATAGTACCTTCAGCAGTAATGGTATTGTATTTCAAGAAATTGGGGTGGTTTGGATGGTAATAATAAAAATTTAGGTAATGAATCCAGACTGAATATTGTTTAAGTCTAATCTTGATGTTCAATTAAAGGCAACATGTCTATATTGAAGAAAGTTCGTAGGATGCCCAGATAAGATTCAACTGGGGGCGGGATTTCATCCTCACACGCTACTTTCATTTTCCATGCATTTATCCAAATTATCATGGCATATAAGATGTTGAGAAACCTCTTATACCGAGATGGTACAACTTCCAAACTTTCCAGATATTTGTCGCCTAACATCCATGCCGCCGTAAAATCCAGACATTTCTGGCCATAAACAACCTTGATTTGTTCTTCAATACTGACTGCAAACTTGAACGGAGTACTTGACACAAAAAATGGAAAATCAATTTTGTCTGGCATAATAAGTCCCGGTGGAGACCATATCGAAATTATTTTACTACCATATTTCAGTTCTGAAGTAAATTTTCGTATCATTTTATGTATGATTCTATCGTCATTTGATAATAAAAGAAATACATTACCATCTGAAATATCTATCCTACGTATATCATCGATGACTACTTTAACGTTCTTTAATTTTTGTGTCTTTCGTACAATTTCTCTTACTGCTGTTTTACTTTTTTCAACTCCTATGGCCCTCTTTACTTTATATTCTGTCGAAGCGATGTAAATCGCGTCACTATTTCTACAACCAAGATCATAAAAAATATCACTCGCATCAAGACACGCAAGATTGAACATTCTTCTTATAACATTATCTGGCATTTTGATACTATTTCCTTTAAGGATTGAACTAGGCAAAGTAGAGATGAATTCACTAATGTTCATTGTGTATCGGTATTCCATAATAGAGTGTCGATCTTTCATATAAAAACGGAACTGAGATAGGTTTTATCTAAATTGAGTCTCAATGATTTTACATTGAAAATGTTAATAACAGATCTCTGGTTTTTACTATCTGTGAACTGCAATAATTGCGGTCATGTTTACGTAGCACATGAGCTAGGAAAAACTAAAGATAGAAGACACTCTCTATTCAACATAGGAAAATGCCTAATAATGGGATGTAATTGTACTAATTATGCTGACAAAATTGAGCAGATAGATGAAGAGCTATTATGATTCCACATCCTTCAGTTATTTCAATTTCATTGAATTCTAGTATATCGATGCAGTGTCCTAAGATTTAGTAAACCGAAGATGATAAAACAATAATTAGATATGAAAAATATCAGGACTTTAAATTTAATATTGCCGTTTGTATCCTTGGGT
>DATEFQ010000038.1:0-6336 GCA_035280585.1 Nitrososphaeraceae archaeon | reverse complement strand
GGAAGGATAATAGGCACAATAGTAATGTTTGCAGGCATTGGTATAGCCGTAACATTAGTAACCGTAATCGCGCAATCTAGGGTTGAGCGTATGCAGGAAAGATTGAAGTCAAGGACCGTCGGTAAGGCTGGGGTAGTAGCTAATGAAATAAAGTCCACTATACAAGACAAAGTCGTCGGTATCGAGAAATTGACCGATGAAGAGTTTGATGGGTTAATGGTCATGATAAAGAGTTTACGTCTTACTCTACTTCACGAGTCTAAAGAGGTTTACAAATGCCCCAGATGTAGTATAGTATATCGAAATAAGCCTAAATTTTGCAGCAACTGTGGATTATCTATTAATATCACGTAACCCCTTAAGCCATAAATCAAACAAATACTGATTCGTCATTAAACTTTAATGACTTCTTGTTTAGTGAGTGTAGATGGTACTGTACTTCAATAATAATGGGATTTCAACTTATTTTTTATTGATTCCTGCAAGGATATCGATTTGCTTATTGATCTCTGTAACTAATTCATGTGGTTCTATTGGCTTTTGGAGAAGGCCATTTATTATACTCTTTTTGGTATAATCTTGAATCAATTTATTATCGTATTCAAAGTCTGTCGTTAATACTGTTCTTGCCAAAGGATTTAAATCCTTCACAGTTTTTAGAAGCTGCACTCCATTGATAACTGGCATTCGCATATCAGAAATCACAAGAGCATAATCATTCCTATTGATTTTGAAGTGTTCTAAAGCATTAACTGCATCTGTAAATCTGAGTACGTTAACTCGTTTAGTTGAACATAACAAAGTATCTGAAATCTGAGGGTTTCCTATCTCGTAACCAACAATACTTATTATTTTGTCATGAATGTCTTTCAAGTCATAAACCCTGATTCGATTTTTAGAGGTTGCCAACTTTTAATAAATATTGGTCTAATTTCTAGAACATCAATAAATCTAACTTTCTTACGTTTACTGTTGATAATTCAGAATATCGCTATCATTCTTTTCAAATTCAGACGAAAATGAAACATTTGATAGAATTTTTTTGGTATTAATAAGTTGCTTAAAATGCTTAACTGATTAGATAACATAAAATTCAAACATAATAAATGACAAGGATTATTGACCAATAACGAATATATAAAAAGTATTTTACGAAAGAATACTTTAGTGAAAGTGATGGAGCATAGCATCAAAAAGATAATCAAGTTTCATGGTACTGTAGTAGAGAATATAGTTATTCGTTATGCGACGAGAGTGCACAACATGCCAAATGGTTTTTTGATAGATGAATTCGACGCTTTAAAAGACCCACAACCTTGTCAAACTTTAAACTTGCAAGTTGTCGCTGATTTTGTTACAATTACATTTTATAAAGACGAACAAGAAAATTCAATTTTACGCCGGGAACTGATACCTTCGCATGCGATTGAACACATTTGGGTTATTGATAAATAAAATTATACGCCGCTCCAAGACGCACGGCAACCAAAAGTCACAGGATACTGCATAACATTAGACCAATCAAATGAACTAAGAGAAATATTGAGAACAATGAGAGGGTCCTTTGAAGAGGAATATGAGAAGACATTTCAGAATTATGTCAAAAAAGCACAGCAAGCCACTGTTGAAATGAAAATGTGCAAATTGAAAAAGTAAGTAGTGTTATGACATCAAAGGAATGAGTAAGACTAATGAGCTCAATCCAAGTAATGGCAAGAGATGAGCAAAAGACTTCCAACAAGAGAAGAGTACAAAGAAAAAATCGAGAAGCGTTTTAGTTCAACTAAGTTTTCTTGTATAAGATGCGGATTACAAAACATAGAGATAAATGAAATTGAACCGTATCCGACCAAGGTGACGGAAACTGTACTTTACGTTACTGCACTTTTATTCTGTAGAAGATGTAATCATAGATTCCATGTGAGGATTTTGGACCAAGGGACGCGAAATACAAACCTATATTTTGACAGCACATTGTAAGTAAAAACTGTGGTCGGTATGGAATACAGTTGTGGGTTAGTATCTCACTTTCGTGATCAATTTTGAGACATTAATTATAATATTTTAAAATGATTTAATTCAAATTTATGGAAATCTATTAAAGTTTTGGATACCATTAATATTGTGATGTTTAAATTAACATTTCACACTCGACTATGATTGGTGATTGGATATTACAACCACAACTGATTTAGCTGAACATATTAGGATTCAAAATCTGGAGTTACAAAGAAAAAATTTAGAGCTAACTCAGGTATATTCAGATTTACGTCAATCATTTGAAACCCTCAGCGAACTTAATATCAAGCTCAGAGCAATTAATGAAGAACTTAAACTTCGCAGCAAGATTCAAACTGAATTTATTAATATCGCTGCTCACGAGCTAAGAACTCCAACTCAATCTATTATTGGGTATTGCGAAATGTTAGCGATGTATCCTAGTGGTAGTAAGGACTATCTTGAAAGATTGGCAAGAAACGCCGACCGTCTTTATACCCTAATCTCTGATTTGTTAGACGCAAACAAAATAGATTTGGATATGCTAAAGATAACTAAATCAGACTTTAATCTAATTGATATTATTCATGAGGTCGTCAATGACAGGATAAGCAAGCCGTATTATTCAACCAAAAATAATTCCAGTATAAAAACAAAACCAAATATTAAATTGAATCTTCCATCTCATCCAATTATAGTTCATGGAGATAAATACAGAATAACCCAGGTCTTGTCCAACTTGTTGGATAATGCAATAAAGTTTACCAAATCCGGTATTATTATAGTTTCAATAAAGCTGAATGTTAAAAATTTAATGAGAGTCAGCGTAAAAGATAATGGAAAGGGTATAGACTCTCAAATCCAATCTAAACTCTTCGAAAAGTTTACTACAATGTCAGATACCGGTATTGGATTGGGTCTGTTTATATCAAAGAAGATAATCGAGGCGCATGGTGGTACTATATCTGGTAAAAACAATGAGGACGGTAGCGGTGCTACCTTTTCGTTTACCCTCCCTACGATTACTGCAAAAAATAAATAGGTTTTATTTTCAAAAAATTTATGAATCTACTTTATTTTTTATGAAATAATTTAAATATTAATTTAATTTAAAATTTATTCAAAACGAGAAGCAGTACCTCACTGATGGTATCTATTTTTGGCTTCATTTACTTTCTGCTCAAATGAAGATAAATTACTAATGGTTAAAGGAATTGGTTCAAGGTTCAATTTTTTATAAAGAAGATTTAACAGCTTTCTTTCTATGATAATCTTGCCTCCATCTATTGCATGGTCTAATGCTTCATCCAATGCAGCAGGGTTATTAGCTGTTTTGGTTAAGCTAATTGAGTATTTGGCCTCTAAAAAATCAGTTACTATTTTTGATACAATATCTCCTAATATCTTAATCGATTCGCTTGTAGACTGAGCGAAAGCTTCTTCGAAGGAAATTTTTTCAGACATAGATTATACCATATTTTAAACTAGTAGGTCGAATATATCCAATACAATTTGTTTCTTTATTCATTCTACGATACCTTAACACTTTTTTTTCGATAATGTCTTGGGCGCTTTTGCTGCTGTAATATTCCTTTCTGTCTAGCATCAAACTTGGCCTTTCTTTTTTGCCTAGCTTTGATTTCTCTTTCTTCTATTGTTTTTTCTCTTTCTAGATATTTTTGATATATTTTTTGGGCAACCCCGCTCAGGATACCCTGATATTCGTCCATTGTACCCTCTATTTTAAGCCCAATCTTACTATTAATTGAAAACTGAAGAATGGAGTGGTCATGAGCAGAAGCTCTCATTTTAAGTATCAACAGTGACCGCTTCAATTTGGCCTCAGCCTCTACATATCGGAGAAGGATAATATTTTGAAAAATAGAAAATATACCATGGGATGAAAGACTTGGTCCTGGTTTTTGGTCAATAAGATATGTAAATATCGAGGTTATTCCGTACGATTCGATTAAATTTACTAATCGCTTTGTAATCGAATACATTTCTTGACTATACGAATGCTCAAAGGTCGACAAGCCATCTAACACTAAGAGTGAAGGTTTTAGTTCCTTTATGCGAGATTCTAACTCTGACATAAGGGCGTCTGGACTTTGTTTTTCTGGTATCCACGCTAATAATTCGAGTTCTTTCTTCTCAAGTTCCTCAACATCAACATCGAGGGATTTAGCCATAGTTCTTATCTCCGCGGGTGACTCTTCTAGGGAACAGAACATGCTCGTTAGACCGTCATGCACTCCTTGAGCAGCGAATTGGAACCCGAAAGTAGTTTTGCCGGAACCTGATGGCCCAGCCAATATAGTAGAGGAGCTCCTTAAGAATCCTCCTTGGACTCTTTCATCCAATCCAAGAACTCCGGTTCTAATTCTATCAATTGAAATAGGAAAAATCATCTTAAGGGATTGTCTAGGATAGACAATCATCCCTTTATCTCCAATTACTGAGACATGAGCTTCTCTGCTTATTGAGGTAGCTCTCATCTTGATAATTTTCAAAGTGGCTGGAATTGCGTCACTAGAACCATGCTCAAGTTGAATAATTCCATCTACTACAAATTCTTCCATTCCGGACCCAATGCTCCGACTTCCTACAGGAACCTCAGTAATCAGCATATTTGTAATACCTTCAGACCTTAGCATCTTTCCTAATACTACATGTAAGGCTATTCTAGCCTCGTTGATGCTGTCAAACGCAAGTAATATCGCTGAAAAAGAATCAATGACAACCCTTTTTGCGCCAATACTTCTGCTGGCAGAAAGTACTTCTTCCAGCGCATCTGTTATACCGTCCTTAGTTATGGAAGCAAAATCCAAGAAGGCAAATTTTTTATGTTTTTCGAAATCCGAAAATCTCATTCCAAATCGTTCAAAATTTTCATAAAATTGCTTTTTAGATTCGCTGAAAGAAACGTATAAAGCTGATTCTCCATTTATTAGTCCTTCATAAAGAAAGTGTGTCGTAAGTATAGTTTTACCAGTACCAGGATTACCTGCTACTAATACCGTAAAACCTCTTGGGATGCCTCCCTCAATTAGCGCATCCAAACTAGCTATACCCGTTGAGATGCGTTCTAAGGTCATTGTCTAACCGATAATGACTAAGTAATATAAGATTTTTCTGAAAGCCGATAATGTAGGCAGAGGTGAAGTCGGTAACGAACTTGGTATTGCAGTAAATCAGACGGTGGAGTAGATGCAAAGGTGTGTTTGTTTAACTAAGTCTATTCAATAATATGTCGAAAAATCATGTCCAGCTTCTTATGTTTTATTGTCTATTTTTATCTTAAATGAGTAAACAACAAGACAAGGGAAATGAACTCTATCCGCAAAAAAAACAAAATAGCCTTAGTGCAGCAGAAGATAACCCAGAAACAGATTTTTATGAAAATCCGATAAAGAAACCAGTACAGATGGCGGAGGATGAAGATAAGGCTAATGAAGACCCGGCCTAATTTTTACAGCTTATGAACTATTCTTTTATCTGAACTTTTGAAATAACAAAATTGTAATAGATTGACATATCGTACCGTTTTAAAATAAAAATCAAGGCATTTTTCTTATATTATAATCTTCGGATGACACAATAAAGCAAAATTGAAGACATTGAATCAGAATTTTAGCATTGGGTAGTGAATTCGTCCAACTAGCTAATTTATCCGAGCTATTTAGCTCGAAAAAGCTAGCTTTAGACTGTAGCTGCCGGGGGACCCTTACTATCCTCACCTTTATTCCAAAAACAAGCATCTACATGATTAATTCTTTCAAATATCCGGCCCGGAAGGATTTATTGGGAAATTTTGACGCATTGCATCATATCTGCTCGTAAGCATTTGGTAGTTACCATGCCTCAGAAACTAAATCAACAGAAAGGTAAATAATAGAGTAACAAAAGATAATGTAAATGGCCACTGCTGGTACGCTAATAAATAATAATAGTCCTAAAATTAATGAAAGAATATTCCTTTTATGCGACAGATGCCTATGGACTTCAACTTGTATTAACAAGAAGTATCTGGAAGAGTTATCTGAAATATCTGAATCTGAGCTCAGCTGTCCTGTATGCAATCAAGACAATTTGTCCAGCTTTCCAATAGCCCCTAATGATTCTTTTACATATTGTTTTTCAGAAGATAGTGGTCTAGAGATGACTTTCGGGCTCAAGAATTAGAAAGCTTACCGCATCCACTCACTCTCACTGGATATAGAAGTAATTTCTGCCATCATCATATCTCAGGTCTTTCATTGTCAGTACCTTGAAGTTATTATCGTAGAGATACTTCATTTCCTTTTCAAATAATCCAGAACTGGTAAAGTAATTACT
>DATEFQ010000037.1:0-12525 GCA_035280585.1 Nitrososphaeraceae archaeon | reverse complement strand
TATTTATTCCTCTGAAGCGTTACTCTTTGCCAATCTTGTACATAAGTCTAGGTGCCTTTTCTCTTCTTTTAGAATTGACCTCACTGTAGTGCCGAATTTCTTGTTCTTGACATCCTTTGCGACGGATCGTAATACTTCGTAGTGCGTTACTTCACCTCCCTCTGCCAAGCATAAAAATTCTAGAGCTTCTTGTGTGTCAGGATTTTCTCCCAGGTATGTTTCCATCATTTTCGATGCCTTATCCGCTGTTTCTCCTGCCTTCTCTTCAATTATTGATGAATCAAATCCATCCGTACTTGTCAGATCTTCAACAATTTCCTGCATTTCTGTTTCTTGTTGACTTGCTTCATCTTTCATCTTTGATAGTCTTCTTGTGTGGTCTGGTTTCAAAAGTCCCCGTGAATCTAGTGTTTTAACAGCATTTTGGGCTGCTCTTTCCAAACCTATTGCTTCACCGATTTTTTCCTGAATCATTTCTGTGTTAGACATTTCAATAACTAAATTGTACATCATTGCTTAATAATATTCATAATGATATCTAAATGGGGATACAGCCGAATCGGTTCAAACTGTTCTGATATTCACCTCTGCAAGAAGATATCCGGCGATTTAGCTTTACAATATTATTTTTTGCATCAGAAACTAGACTTTTGTGGTAAACAAAATCATTTCTAGGGTAACGGCCGTGCGCTTTTTCATAAATTTCTGAAATGTTATTGACCTATTTATAGTATTATGCACATTGGTATGATATGGTCTTGAACACTCTCATTTATGTTGCATTAGTCATAATTGTAATCATCGTCATTGTTGTATTATTAAAGTTCCTTTTCAACGTATTATTCGTTGCGCCAGTAACCATAGAACATGATCTTCTGACACAATACTTTATGCCAATCAAGTCGATCACTTAATATTACAGCTGGAGGTTTAGGCTAGACCATTAAGCTATTTCATTCTGTGTCCAATAACTTACTTTTGATGGCTTTGGCCACTCTACTGTGAAATCTATTCTCGTATCAAAGGTCTGAGTCTTTCGTTAAACTGCGGCGTAAATTCTTCCATTCTCATGCCGTGAATATTGAAAACATGTTTTTGTCCATTTCTAAATAACTCTTGTTCTGTATATCCTTCCATAGTATAATCGCAATCAAAACCTGCGTCTCGGCAAGAGAGTTTTTTCATAAAAGTGGTGGCACACCAAAGTATAAACGGATTACAAGCGAAGCGCGATATCGTCTTTGAAAATATATATTAGTCCTATATTCCATCGACCCGTCTTTGTCTCTTGTCGGACAGCCCTTGTCAACTGATGGTCTCAAAACATTTCAAACGAGAGTCCATGTGATGCTCATTTGCAATGTAATAGAGCTTTTTATCGTTTGTTGAGCAATCTAAGCTGGTGTAGCACTTGTTAAGAAGTGGAGATCTAATAATTAGCGTACTTGAGATAATTGAAGCATCATATTGTGCTCAAAAAGTGACAGAGAAAATGGGCTACAAAGAAATGAGCTCTCTATTGATATTCAGTAAAGGGAACAAACCACTTGGCATAATCACAGAACGGCAAATGCCAAGGAATCTGGACCAGGTTAAATCTAAGATACCCGAGTGATTAAAAGAGGTAGAAGCTATACCAGGTATTTACGAATAGCATGGTCGACAATTTTTTAATGGTAAATTATCGCGATGTTTCTAAAAAAATTATTCAATTCATTGCGGGGCAAGTAAACCAAAGAAAGAAGAACGGCGTTGTGATAGGAATTAGCGGAGGAGTTGATTCTTCCGTTGCCGCAGTATTAGCGTCAAGGGCACTAAAAAATAAAATAATAATCGGATTGATAATGCCAGAAAAAGGAGTTACGCCAAAAACAGATTCTCAAAATGCTCTTTCTTTGGCAAAAAAGTTAGAAATTAGATATAAACAGATCCCAATTGAACAAGGGAAAAAATCTTTATTACGAAAGTTACCATGGAAAAAACTTCCAGCAGGCAATTTTTCAGCAAGACTCCGAATGGCTTTGCTGTACTATTCTGCTGCAATTGACAATTTACTTGTACTAGGAACTGCTGACAAGAGTGAGTTGATGTTAGGCTACTTTACTAAGTTTGGTGACTCTGGATCTGATATACTCCCTATTGCAGGATTGTATAAAACCCAGGTCAGATTATTGGCAAAACAACTACGTGTTCCTGAAAAAATAATCCAACAACCAAGTAGTCCAAGATTTTGGAGAGGGCAACTCGCTGAAAAGGAAATTGGAATTCGATACGATGAAATTGACATAATTCTGGAATCACATCTTCATAATGATTTGAATAATTGTAGCGTAGACAAGAAAAAGATAAAAATAGTGACTGAAATGATGAAGGAGTCTAGCCATAAGAAAGAGGACACCCCTATCTGTAATCCTTTTTAGCTGGGAACCTAACTGCATCTTTATTTTAGCTGTCTGCAATAATTGCCTGTTTTAGTTTTAAATATAAGGTACAAATTATTTTTTATAACATGTATTTCAAATGAATAAAGTTTCCGACGTAATTATTAAAAGTACCGCTCCAAGTATGCGAATGGCTTATGCACTTACCATATCTATAATCGCGGATCTACTGGATTATGTAGGAGCGCCCGTACTCGGTGCGCCAATTATAGGAGATTTGTTTGATTTTATCGTAATAGGTTACCTCTATTCTATAACTAAAAGTAAGGTTGTTCTGGTAATTAACTTGGCTGAGTTTGTCCCTTTTATTGGTGACTTTTTACCTGTTTATACGGTCTCTACGATTATTTGGATACTTAGGGAATCCGGCTATCATGATTTCATTTCGGCCAGACAAGTCTTAAGATATATCGTCATGTTCATATTCAGTTCAAGGAAAGCTCATTAGTATTTTTAGAATTGGAAAAATAATTAATAGAGCCTGTTGGGATGTTAATCTAATCACGTTATACGAAGTCATTGTAAATTGCGGTGAAGAATATTTGGATATTATTTTGATCAACCAAATGGTCACAATAAGTCAAATTAATCAAACTGCATTGCACTTCTTTTCTTAGGTAACTTTATTATGATATATAAAATCAGAGAATGTTTTTAGCAGAGTTAAACTCAGTGGGGTTATCTGCTAGGGTGCAGGGCTAGGGTTCAGGCCTTGTTCATCACCCCTGCGTCCCTGCAGTCCCAGGAAACTAATTATCTTAGATCGACATTCATGATGTACTTCATATTGCTCGAAAAGAGGTACCGTTCCCTAAAGCATTTTTATTTCCTCATGACACATTCAATCAATAAACGTTCTCTTTTTGTTAACTGGTCACTAAGACGTGTAGTTGAGTTGTTCCATGGTTAACATAAAATCATATTAGTAAGACATTATTCCTCATCGTTGGAAGAATCTAAATCACGGATATTTTTGTATCGAGAATCACTACTTGCACTGGTTGGTATTCCGGTCATTCTCTTGTCGACTACACCTACTCCTTCAACGTTCACTGCAGATGCTCCATCACCACTTGCAGGCGGTTCTTCACCATAGAAGAATGCATTGTGAATATCCTTTTCGTCACTGTTTAGCCATAAGTCTTTGCCATCATAAGTGTCCGCTAGGTATTTTGGCAACCAGAAACTGCGCTTGTTGATAGTACCTTTTTTTATTCTCAGATGATATTGGGATACTTCTTTAATTTTTCCCAATTTCTTACCGTCGTTTGACTTTACATCCTTCCCCTCTAATTCATTCCAAGTCACCGTTGGACCCACAATATTTTCTTCAGGCATGTCAAATTAGTACTCAACATTTCATATAAGACTTGCAATATCAATCTGAAATTGTTAAATGGGTTACTGCACTATGTTAGATGAAATGACTGATGTTAAGTTATCCGGAAAAAAAATGATTCATCGGAAAGTCAAATCATTTGAAGGTAAAGATTTGGGGAAGATAGAGAGCATTACCACTGACTACATTGAAGTAAAAGACGGCGACACTCACTACTTTATTCCGAAATTGCATGTGAAGGAATTTGATAAAGACAACTTGTATGTTTTGTTGCCAAAAGATGAGATTAAGGAGAAGTATAAAAGAGACAATCCGCCTCTGGGATCTGAAATTCAACAAATTGAAGAGTCAGACAAGCCCGAGTATGTTGGATATCACAAAGTGATACCATTCATGGCAAAAGAACCGGACCTTCAATTGAAGGGCGAACAATCTGGAACTATTTTAACTATACCGTGGGAGGACGTTATTCATAAACACGTAAGAACTTCGGACAATAACGACATCGGTGACGTGGATCAGGTTGGCAACGAATTCATCATCGTAAGAGATGGTGTAGTCAATGTTCATATGTATTACATACCAAAGCAGTATATTATCAAATACGACGGAAGTTCACTTTGGATTGACGTAACAAGTGGTTTGGTAAGCGCTAAATTTGAGAGAGATAAAGAGCCGACCCAAGAAGAAATAGACATGTTGATAAACGAAGTGCCGGATAGAAAGTAGTTTAAGCTCAACGTATACATTTACATTAAAATGACGGTAAACCAAAATTTGTCAACATATCATATTTTTTTGGCTTAAACCTATTTGTTTTTATTGACTCCAATCCTCTATAGAAATCGGGTCTATCTGCAATAAAGAATGGTGAATTAAGAGGTGAAACGACGAGATTTCTCCCAGTTGGGACTTAATTTATTCGACGTTAACGATAAAAAAATGAAAGTGAATTGGACTAGAACTAATCCAATTTTTCCTTTATCTTTTCTTTCTGATATTCGCTGTCTAAATCTCTGTCAGGGTCAGCTACTTTTTTTCCAAATGCCTTTGCACCAGCTTTGACTTTGTCTCCTGCATCTTCCAAATCTTCTTCTGTATCGCTCTTTCCGACTTCGAATTCTGTTTCTTCCTTGATTTTGTAATCTCCCATTGTAATATAATAATGGATAACATCGCTTAATAGTGGATAATCCCTTCCAGTATTAGGTACTATTAGACATTCCGCTAATTGATTGTTATTAATCTGTAAAGCAATCCATTACTACTGCGAGCTATTGACTCCTAGCGTCATATGTTAGCGTCGAATGAGTTACAGAACCAGGGAACGCTTTTATACTTAATTGACAGCTCACAGTCGTGTATAAAAATCCCGTTGGTGAAATTTCTAATGTACAGAATGTAATAACGAGAGAAGGATTCTTGTGCAGCATCCCTCGGATAAGGTTGAAGTACACGAATTAGCTCCGGAAAAACTTCTGTGTAAAGATTGTCTGTGTAAAGATTGTCTGAGGATACTGTTAGTGACATAATCTAGGTAATCCTTATTGGGCTCAAGATCAATTATTTTAATATTTTTCATAATCAGGTAAAGCTTAAGAACCAATTATATAGAAATTACTCGTCTTTGGTAAACTTGTTCTTATGCTATGACATTTTTTTGTCAAATTATTGCCAAATTATTACCACTCATGGTACTCAATCAAGATAATTTCCTTTGCAAAAAGCAGGAAATTTTTTCTTTGCGCACTGCCTCTAATGTGAACCAGGTTGGCAAAGAATATGTCAGATCCTTGTAACTCATATAAATAATGTAGAATTTAATTTTATATGGAAAACATAACAAAAACCGCCGCTGATACGGCAAGTGCTGTAGGAGAAAAAGTAACAGAGAAAGTAGCGGAAAACGCATCTCAGTGGACCGATATTATGAAAGAGGTAGTAGACAAATTGACAGGCAAGAACATGCAAGTAGTATATGATTTTCAAGATTTCGAGGTAGACGTCCCTAAAGCAACGGGACCAGAAGGGAAAGAATTAGGGAGCGCAAAGTGGAAAATAAACGGTAAATTTACTTTATCTACCGAACTTCGGGACGAGTCTTACACTCGATAGACTTGGATATAAGTTCAAATAATTCGAACTCGGGTGCCATTACGGGAACCGCTAATCATCTGATAGAAATTTTAAAAGGGATCCGTGGAAAAGTGGGAATTACCTACCGAGATGGTCCCATATTATCAATATCACTCGAAGGTAACAAAATTTTTCTAGACGTTAGCGATGCATCCGTTTTTGGGATGTCCGACAATGATAACAGCCTAGGATTTTTTGACAGTCTAAAGGCAACTAAAAAGCTAGCTGAAATACTCAATGCCGAAGGATTAACACTATCAATACTCAGAAAGGGTAAAGAAGCATTGACAATCGGTAGAGATGCAGCCCCCACAGTAAGTACAATATTGACTCGCAGTGACGATATACAGGTTGATAGCGTTAGAGAGGTTGCAAAGTTAGGCAAGGATCTAAAGAAAAATAAGAAAGCATAAAAAATGTTTTAAAGTTCGGACAACTATAGCTTCTCGACCGCGAACTGTTGCACTCGGATTCCTTTTTATGTTCCACGGTATAACTGCGAATTCTCAGAGCTTCCGGGCTATCGTTACAATTCATTTACAAGACCTAACATTACTGTTCAGTTTAAGTCATATACTGTTGAAGAGCAAATCTTTTCCTTATAGTATCTTTAAAACATAGCGTATAGATCGCATATTGTCTGCGAAACCGGTTCATGCTTGGCAGACTGAATCGATTATCTGATCTTCAATGGGGTGAAGAGACCACGTCAAGACGCATGAATTTCAGATTCTAACTCATATTTTAGCATATTTGGATGGCTTAATCTATCTGCCTTTATCTTGTTCCAAGTATCAGCCAAGTGCTGTTTATGTTCGTTATTAGCGTCCTCTATGTAAGTATCAATCGTATCATATAAAAATTCTGCATCCTTTCCCATAACCTTCAGGATATCATACATTGTGTTGGATAGAGTGGTTGAACCAGTCATAATGAATTATTGTCAAAAAATATTTTTAATGAGTGTACTGTTTTGACTGCTATACTAGCCTTCTTTTCCAGCTTATTATTGTCAATATATATCTGACTGATAAAGTATGTGTAGCTCTTTCATCAGTGGGATTGTTGCATTCAGGATCTTCGCAGTATTTTCCTCAGAACATTATAACATGACAAAGAAAGAGTAACGATAAGCATGGTTACAGGTGGTCCCCTGAATCCCAAAGATAATAATGCCGGACCCAGCAAAGTCGAAAGTTTTGTTTTCATATCTTGATATGATGCCTAATTATGTTCAATATATTATAAAAAGAGACCAAATACAATGCATAAAATCAAATGCACCGCAATAATTAAAAAAGAAAAACTAGAGGCTAAGCAGTAATTCCTATTGAGAAAAAATGTATAATGATGATTTGCAATAATATTTCTATTTTGCGTCCGTCATTCCACTTTTCTTATACTTCTCACGCGCTTCTGGATTGTTAGTTCGAGTTTGTCCTCCCTGAGCAATATCTGTCGCCTGATCTCTTTTTAAGAACTCTTCCTAAAATGAGGGCAAGGACATTTTAGACATGGATACCTAACCTCTGTGCCTAACAAATGCTGATGCTGTTCTCTAGGATGTCCGCATATGCAATAATCATTTTCTTGTTGCATATTTATACTGAGAAGAAATATGTTTTATTTCTTAATGCGTACTTCGAATGGTTACAATGGGTTTTAATTAACTTTAGTTTGAAAATATCGAATCTAACAATGATTAGAATCCAAAAACACTACAAAAAAAATTCATTCGTTGTGATTATAAGGCACTCAAATTTAGAGTGGGCAAGTTCATAATTTATAACTTATCCTTTGTCGGGGAAAGAATTAATTCCGTCATTCACCTTTCCGTATTTCTCTCGTGCTATTTCGCAAGTCATAGCCAAAAGTTGAAAGATTGGTCTTGGTATAGCCCTTTACATTCCATAATATATTAAAGGTATGTAGTACATTGTCTATGGATGAATAAATCAACATATGTTGGCGCCGTGGTACTCACTTTGGCATTTACGTTAATTTATGCCTCAGTCGCAAATGCTCAGAATGTGACGACGAATGCTTCAAATGCGGCGGCCAATGCAAGTGCGAAAGCAAACAATACAATGGGAAATGCAAGTGCGAAAGTCGGCGAAGCGGCTAAAAACATAGCGAACAAGACTGAAGACTTGGGCAAGAAGATCGCTGGCGGTCTAGGGAGCTTATTAGGTAACGCAAGTCAAAAACTCAAGGAAGGTTCGAAGTAACTACCACTTCCGAAAATTTTTTTTTGACGCACTTTTAACCCTACATTTGTCGTGCCTTCGAAATTTTGTTTGTATTTTGTTGACTATTACTATAATTTGTTTTTAACAAAGATTATGTTTCCAGTTGATTCAAGTCCTGTATGAATAGAATCTAGTCTATATTTTAATTGAAATACAAAACAGTATATGGCTCGAATTTATCCAAAAAATAGGTTATATCAAAATATTTGATTGGAACTCTATTAAATGTTTATGATTAATATTAATTATTGTGTTCAGGAGATAGACGATGGCATATACCATAACTAAACATCCGAATATTAACATGACCCAAACGAATTTGGATCAAGATAACCTGAATGAGACGATTTTAATTTTAAATCCAAATTCTCAGGGTGGTAACACAGGAAAAAATTGGGTTGAAACCTATAATAAAGTTAAGCATTTTCTACCCAAACATCACAAGATTATTTTTACCAAAAAGGCTAATGATGGCACATTAACAACACGCAAGCTACTGAAGAAAGGATATAAGAATATAGTTGCTGTTGGTGGCGATGGTACTATCAACGAAGTGGCAAATGGTTTTTTTAATCTTAAACCCAAACACATGCATAGTAATGACTATAGGAAATTTAGGAGTGAGTCTAGACTAGAACCTATAAATCCAAAGGGTGTCATGTACGTTGTCCCTTCTGGTAGTCGAAATGTATTAGCAAGGTCACTTGAATTAGAACATCAAGGAGCTGAAGCTTTAACCCGTATTCGATATATGAAAAGACGTAAGATAGATGCCATAGCAGGTATAATTACCGATAAAGATACTCCCTCTTTAAGCCATAGCAGAATTGTCATGAATGCAGCAGAAATCGGTATTGGAGCTGAAATTATTGATAGATCCAAAAAAGTAAGAGGAAAAATAAAAAATCGTTTTGTATCCACCATGGCAAGTATATTTGCTACAGTTCCAGTGTATACGAGTAATGAGTGCGATGTTGTAGTGGATGGGCATAAAAAATTCTCCGTAAATATGACTATGGCTGTAGTTTCAAATGGTCGATTCTTAGGTGGAGGCTTCAAAGCAGCACCGCGTGCAAGATTCTCAGATGGTTTGTTAGACATTATAATAATGACAAATTCAGGAAGTTTCAAGTTGGTTCACAAATTGGTTGAGCTAAAGGGAACAAGCTCATATAAATTTGAAGGAGATATCTTATACTATCAGTCTCCAGAAGTCGCATTCTTTCCAAAAGGGAGAGATGTTACCGTATCCGTGGATGGTGAACCCATAGGTAAGCTACCAGCAATCTTCAAAAATTATCACAACGCCCTAACGATTAAGAGCGAATCGATATCAACTAAAATATAGAAATTTAGCTGAACCAGTAAATGTCTGAATGATTTGATACTAGCAATAGTATTAATAAAATAGAATAGTATTGACTCCGCATCAGACTGATAGCTCTTCGGCATTGGTAGCTAACAGATTTTGTTATTATCCAGTTATGAGAAGAATTGCAGGATTGTTGCACTATTCCATAAGATCTTGTTCTGTCGGGGACTCTTGATTTTTTAGTTTCTCTGTTATAACTTCTTCAGACACAGTTGTTGTTTCAGTGACTGGTTTCTTTTTTGCAATTATTTCTTCAGTAACATATGATTGCTTGTTGACTTCTACTTCTTGTCTCTTTAACGGTATCTTAATCTCTGTTCTTGATTGAACTGCCTCCTCATCAGTCTTTCGAGGCTCCGCTAATGGTCTTCTTTCTATAACCAATTCTTCGTGCGTTAATTCTACGTCGACCTGACTTGTTTCCTTTATTGGCTCCTTAACAATTTTGGCATTCACCTCTTTTTCGTATTTTTTTGGATCTAATTCTTCCTTTATAAGAGGAATTGTTTGTTCATTATTATCAGAATCAGATTTGTTTTGTAGGTATGAATTTTTTGCGTCTAATTCTGTTAAATCAAATACCAGTTTATTCCCATCAAAATCCCTTACTAACCTTTTAGGTATCTCAAAACGTTTTTTATCAACAACTCCTTTTTGGGTTAAAACAAACTCTGAAGTTACCTCCTGAACCTCCCCAAGATCATAGCCCTCGGAACCTCTCGCTTCTTTCTTAATAACTTCGTCCCAATCAATATTCGCAGACATTTGCTATATCAATGCAAAGCATCTTTTATATCGGTTATACTTTATTGAACATAATTATATTATATTGAACAATAGTCATTTGTGACAGCAGAAAGCAATAATGCTCCTACGAAGAGAAACAAAAAGTCGGAACCTGAATATAAAATTACACCTAATCCACCGTTGATCTATACCAAACACACGATACAAAGAGCTGAACCAATGATCGTTCCCGCAGAGATTCCTAAGAATAGAACAGATATTGTACGCCCGGCTAGTTTTGTTAAACAAAATTCTTTGTCCGCAAAAACTGTAGAATTTGCCAACACAGTAAAAGAAAAAGCAACCGTTGCTATAAATAATATTAAGACTGACGAGATAATACTAAATCCGGATTCAGACTTGCCGCAAAATAAAATATCTGTAATCAAGGAAGGGTTTTCGACTGAAAAAACAACAGCATTTGAAGAAGTGGTTATTGAAAAGAGATGGGTAGAGAAGAAGACTACCGTGGAAGTTCCGGTTGGATATGAACAGGTGTTTGTAAATAATGAAGAACTTAAAATCGGTTTAGGAGAAACGTTAAGCCAGATCAAAAATAAAATATTAGAAATTATTCCTATTGATCAAGATAAACAAGAGGAAAATAATCAAAAATGGGTACCGCTATTCGACGGGCAAACAGAAACCGAGAGAAAATTCCCTCTTTATGCAGAAGATATCATAATTTCAAAAAGAAAAGTAAAAGTTGGGGAAATAGTAATTCGGAAAAGAGAAATTACTAAAGATGAAAAAATACGTGTGGATCTAATAACAGAGCACATTACTGTAAAAAATCCCAATGGAGAAACAGAGTAATTTAAGACAAATGCCAAAATCTTATTGCACATCTTTTATAGAACTTTGTGCTGAAATAGAAATGATATCAATTATAGCCAATCAGGATTATCAATAGCTTATTAATATCTCCTGTATGGTAAGGGGCTTTTTTCGGCCTGCTCCGTTTTTAGGCCTTTCCCCTCTACCATAATAGCGCTGCGGGGAACGAGGCAGAAACCCGAGACACCATTTATACAGAAGATAATATTTCTAGGATTCAATAATATATTACCATTACAATTTCTATTTACAAAGTCGGCGGTTACTGGAATGCACCCATCGATCCACCGTTAATAATGAAGGAATTCATAAAAGAAAGTAAGAGATTAGAGGAGAATGGGACTAGAGGTTATTCAATAGAAAACTAAAGTCTAATTAAAAAATTTGTAATTTCTAGGATTTACCTTTTTGAATGGCTAATTCATAATTCTGAAATTCTTCTCTAACCCTTTGACATAATTTACTAAGGGTAACGGGATTTTCAATCGTTGAATCTATAACTCCTTCTTTGATATATTTTTGAAATAATTCATCTTTCATAATAATAAGCAGTAATTAGTATTGTTCTTACGATATGGCTGCCGCTTTTTACCTTTTTAAGTAGATCTAATCCATTAAGACCTGGCCTTCTTAAGTCCGAAATCATAAGAGCATATCGATCCTTGTGCTCAGTAAAATGTTCGAACGCTATAATCGTATCATTGAAAGCGACTACTGAGATTCCAAGCACATTTCCAAAAAAAGAGAACTTTAATTATTTAGAACCTCATCAATCGCTTGAATTAGTGATTCCATTTGAACAGGCTTTCTAATGAATTTGTCGTATACTATTCCATCCATATCCGTGCCATCTAAATCAAACGCACTTGTTAGAACTACTTTTATTTTATGATCAGTATTGGACAATATCTCGACTAATTCGATGCCTGAAATTCCCGGCATTCTAACATCTGTTATAATCATGGAATATTCGTGTGGGCCTGTTTGAATCTCTTGGAGCGCTTTAAAGGGATTAAGGAATGTTTTTACCTTGTAGCCCTCCTTTTCCAAAAAATCACTTAATAAATTCAATATATCTTCATCATCATCAACTAACATTATCTGACCATAATCGGCTTTTCCAAGGCTTGAGCTAGCTTGAAAGATTTTGTCGTCGTGCAAAATCAAATCATTACGGAAAACTGAAGCCAATATATAAAGCAACCGAGATTTAGGCCGCTAGATTAGACCTAGACTAATATAATACAATAAATATGATTTTCAACCCCGCAGTTCACGATATTATTAGTTTTAAAAGACATAAGTTAAATTAAGGATTTATCCAGTCTAATAATATGTCTAAGGAGGACAAAGGTCAAGTAAAGG
>DATEFQ010000036.1:0-2773 GCA_035280585.1 Nitrososphaeraceae archaeon | reverse complement strand
AGTCAAACATTTCATCCACCTCCAAATGGTATTTATGAGCACAATTTGATAACTGCTTGGCTCTTTAAAAGAATATCTATGGGTTTTTAGACTGAATTCAAGTTGTATTTTCATATTTGCAATTAAAATCTAAAAATCAACCTTTCGATAATTTCTAGCGAAAGTATCAATCTAGCAAGAATAAAAAACATATTATGAGATTGGACAGCTCGGATCAAAATATGAAGTGAAAACTGAAAGGTCGATGCTGTTTGTATAGATTTTTATCTATTTTACACCATTTAGCAGATTTATTGCGTCTAGTAGTTTGGCATCGGTAACTTCGATATTCTTATCTAATTCTGTTTGATTGGCCTTATTTTTTATCAAGTCTCGTAATTCTTCTCGCATCAAATGTTCAATATTCTGCACCATACTATCAGATCCCTTTTGTTCTAGTACATGCTCCACATATTCAAAATTGTCTAGATAGGCACCAGTTGCTAATTCTTCTGCACCTGTATAATTTTTGTTCTTATATTCTACTGATGTCTGGTTCAACAGATCTCTAGCATTTTGCAAATAGTCAATAGATTTACTAGATTCATTTTCATTTTTACTAGTCCCATTTTCTTGGCCAAAGCCACCCTTTAATTCAGTAAATAAGGCGGGAATCAATATAGCAGCAATTAGAATTGACCACCTTATGTTAATTTTTTTCATTGTTAGGTTCCCCTAATTTCACTTCACAATCTATTTAAACAGTGTTTTTTTCTTATAGACACGTATTTCTGATAATATATTATTTTTCACCACTTCTACCTCATATTCTCCTTGGATATGCTTGGAAGAATATTTAACTATTTAATTCAAATCTAATTTGGTAAGCTTCAATTTTGCTTATTTTAGAATCAAATTTTCAAAAAAGAAAAAGGGGTTTTATGTCCGTGTTCGTGCGTTAGTTCATATGATATTAATAGATAATACGATATCTATTTACCGGTCATGTTACCGGTCATTCCAGTCGTGTTACCGGTCATGTTACCGGTCATGTTACCGGTCATTCCGCCGGACTTACCGGCCATTCCTGTCATGTTTTCAGCAAATACAACTGTACCAATTGCTGGTACTAGTAACACTGCCAAAGCCAATGCGATTGCTAATGACAAAATAAGTTTCGTAGCCATTTTTATAAGAAACGATACTACTTTATATAAATATTTCCTGAAATTGGATTTCAAAAAATCAGTATAATTTGACATTTAAATTATCAAAATACTAACTAATTTTATCATTTTACTTAAATTATGAAATTATTCTTAAATTTCCAACACTAAGTTGTATGGTGTTTCTAAGAGATTACAACTATCAAGTCGTTCAATTTTTGATATTTTTACTATTTGCCAATATTTATTACGAATATACATCATTTACTTACAATATGATTCAAGTATTGAATTTCAGTTTTTATTATTTTAATAATTTATAAATTTGAGCTTTTTTTAAAAATGTGAGTATGAACTCAATTTTCGGATATGGACTATTGCCTGTTAGAATTATGGCAGGTGTTATTTTTATTGCACATGGACTACCAAAATTTTTTGGAATCTCGCAAGGGTACGGTTTCTTTCAATCTGTAAATTTACCCGCTGAATTGTTTGTGCCCATAGCACTCCTCGAAGTGATTGGAGGTTTGGCTATCTTGATTGGTATTCTAACAAGGATTGCTTCAGCACTATTGATAATTGAGATGTTAGGTGCAATACTATCAGTCAAATTGTCTAAAGGATTTGTTGGTGGCTACGAGTTTGAATTACTTCTAATATCAATATGTTTATCACTTGTTATCATGGGACCTGGAAGAATTTCTATCGAAAATTCGATCTTAAGAAGAGAAATATTTCCCAAAGGGAAACAGTTGTACCTACAGACATCTAAAGGAGAAATAAAATAGCATGCTAATCAACAATTAATTTCCATTTTTTGTGACGGTCACTATTGTTGGAAATAATAATTGTCTCGTTCTCACGTAGCAAATTGATAATGCTAATACATAATTAAAAATTCCATGCCATATTCATGAAGATGTCAATCCCCATCTTTCACGTACTTTTTCTTCCAGTTTTGAAAAAATAAATCTATCAAATATTAAACCAATTGCAAATATTACAATCATAGTTGCGATTATCTGACTCATATTAGAAAACTCCCTTCCTACCGATAAAATATAACCTAATCCAATGCCAGTAGTAATCAACATCTCAGCCCCTATCAAAGCATGCCAAGCGAAAGACCAAGTTTGCCTTAGACCCATTATTAAAGATGGTGCGGAGGCTGGTATCATGACACTTCTAAATAACAAAAAGCCACTTGCTCCCATATTCCGCCCTGCTTGTACGTAAATGGGTGGAATGTTTCTAATTGCGCCGTAGGTAGAATTCATAACTGAAAAGACGGAATTCATGACAATAACGAATAGTATTCCTAAATCATTAAATCCTATCAGTAGAATTGCAAACGGAACCCAAGCTATACTTGGAAATGACTGCAGTCCCAATGCAAATGAACTCATGGTTTTTCCAAATTGTTTAAACCTAACCATAATCAGCCCAACACATCCACCAATCACAACTGAGATTACAAATCCAACGAATAATCGCCAGAGCGAAACGGCTATGCTTTCTATCAAAATGTTTTCCTGCACTAAATCTACAAAAGACTGCGCAACCATTGCTGGTGAAGGGAGAGAGACGACCGGCCAGATGTGTAGGGAGAATACAACTTGCCAGATTAT
>DATEFQ010000035.1:0-10124 GCA_035280585.1 Nitrososphaeraceae archaeon | reverse complement strand
ATAAACCTAACTGTACATCTCTCTGTATAGTAACGAAAGTTTTAAAGCACTTTTTATCTCCACATTTTTTGCATTGAAATCCCTTATTTTTACCCTCAGATTTCATTCTTTTTCCACATTTGGTACATAATGGATTAATAGTTACAGTTTCATCTGCAGTTTTTAAAATTGAGAGGTACTCAACGTTCAGAATACTTGAACTATGAGAATTTTTCTTACTAACTCCTATCCCGATATCTATCTCATCTCCCTCTATTAATTTTGAAGCAATTTTTCCAAGACCCGTGGGTTCATACACTGCCACAGGGTATTTGATATTACTGAAATCAGATACTTCAAACAAAACGTGTCCGCCGCGAATAGTTCTTGGTTTTTTTGTAAGCCTGCATCTAAGATACCCTGCATTATATGTTGCAATTTTTCTTAGCGATAAGGGATTTTGAAGATGCATATTTGTACCTTGATTAGTCCTGAATACCATATACCCTTCAAGTTTTTCAATAGGCAAAACGTAATACAGCGCCCTGATAACCGCAAGAGGATTCTCTCCCCTAATTCCACAAAAGACAGGGTCCGGACCATGCGGCGTAATTAGTACTCTGTCATGAATCCTATCAAAATTATTAAAAGTAAATGGATGAGTATCGATACTTACTTTGGATACTTTGGATTTGTCTATTTTTCTAGGCGATCCTTGAAATATTTCTTTCCTATATGCAATGACCTCGTATGTATGATCCCCATCTAATAAAGCACCGATTGATGCTAGAGCACCAATTACCCCCAATCCTTCTCCATACTTGAAAATATTTATCGAAAGTTGTGAGGCTAATTTCTCTGCATCTTCTAGCTTCAGCACATCATACAATGCCTTTGCGCTGAATTGTCTAAGAGAAAGTGGAATTGTGTCACTCTCATATATTACCAACCCTGGATTAGCCCCATTTTGGATGTCTGACTCTACTTTTACGATTTTTGTCAAGTATTCTATTATCTGACGAGGCTGATTCGTTCTGATCCTTAGACATATTGCTCCATTTCCTCTTGTTTTCCAAGGAATATTCGGATTTAGTCGAACAAGCAGTGGGTAATCGATGAATACAGAGTCCAATTCACTTGTTAGCTTGGAAGTTACCTTAAAGGCTAAGTTGGTAGTACATCTTCCACAGTAGGAATCAGTATCATCAATTCCTATGTGGAGAATTTTGGAATTCATTGGACCACGATTTAACATATAGTCGCGAAATACACAACTGTACGAGAGATATTAATTCTATTCCGCATTAAAGTCAAAAAATTCATGACAATATTTTACGAATTGTGCTAAAAACTATAAAAATATCATGTTAGATAGGCCCCTAAGAGGTAAAATAAGATTATCAAAAACAAGTGTTATACTTGACAATAAACTATGTTCTCTTAAAGTTTAGCAATTGAATCGTGAAAATTGTTGTCGTCACTTATCTCCTGTTTATTGTATTTTTATCTTACTTTTTCCAATCGGAGCTTTCAATTATTAACACTTCGGCATTTGGGGTTACATCGCAGCCTAATCACGTGAGAAACGACAGATTTGGCATCAGAGAAATTTATCCAACGAAAGAAAATGGCAGAGAATGGTACGTGAATATGGAAAATCCAAAAAATGATCAACATTTCTCAATCACATTTAATCCAAATCTTACTAGACAAGGAGACGGTTCATGGAGAATCTCTGTTCCAGTAGTTAGGATGAATGTAAGGACATTGGAAGGAGAATCTAATTGGAGAAATGTGGAGATGACTGGTTATGTAAAGATTGTTTCAGTAATTGAAAATAGTAGCAATAAAGTGATAGAAAATGATTTGACGCGGTACGCTAGGGGTGGTAGGCATAATCCAGAATTGCCATGCGAAGCAACTGCCTACATGGGCGGGTTTTATGACAATGGTAAAGTAGGTTGGAAGAAAGAATTATGGTTTGTGGGGGGTTACACAGATGAAAAACAATCCAACAAAGTTACAAACTCACTAGTAGATAGATGGATTGGATGGAAGGTAGTAATTTATAATGTTTACAATAATTCTGAGGTAAAATTAGAGTCTTATTTGGATATTACAAATTCAAACTATTGGGTCAAAGTTACGAATCTACTAGATGATGGAGAATGGTACGCTAAAATGCCGGATTCATATTTTTTTGCTCCAGGATGTTATAAAGATAAGGACTCAATTATAACCAATTCAGGATCGACGGCTACCTTCAGATCTGATAACCTGATTTGGGATTTTAAGAATTTGAGTATTAGAGAAATCGATCCTGGTCCACCTACTTTTCAAAGTTAAATTTTATCTTTGATACAAAATAGATAACGCGCATGTGAAGCTAATTGTCCAAATACAGCAGCATATTGAATCATTACTTTTGCAAATCGTATATTACTAATCAAATTGGATCTACTCGCTAACCTATATTCGAATTGAATATTAACTTGAACATTCTTCCTGTTTGGAATACCGATTGATAAAACTGTCTATTTCTGTTCTTATTTTATGCTTAGCAAAAATACCAAATATTGCCCCAATTTTTCCAAATTTAAGATTTGCGTCAACCTTTATTTCCGTAGATGAATTAGATTTTGAATTTAATTCTATCACCAGAATTGTTCCCTTAGTATCTCCTTCGATAATTTCACTTCTAAGCAATTTATTTGGCTCTAAAATGTGCTTTACCTTCTGCTTGATTTCTTTCCCTGAAATTGAAACGATCTCTTCAGTCAGTATATAGTTATCTGACTGCTCCAAAATTTTAAATGACTTGTACTTGTCAGGAAACAGAATTGGCAGTTTATCAATTTCCTTAATTACAGAAAAAACTCTATCCCGTGGTATATTAACAATTTTTGTTGATACTACTCTAACCATGAATAAGTCAAGTTTTCATGATTTTTAAACAATATGTTTCTATATATGCATTTGAATCATTATTTTCATGAGCGAGAAAAATAAACATGAGATTTTTCTATAATGAATTTGAAGTAAATTCTAACATAGAGAGAGTTTGGGAATTCTATACCGATATAAGACATCTTGAGATAATTACTCCAAGCGACATTAAACTGAAAATAATCCAAACATCTGACCAAGTTTTAAAGAAGGATGCAGTAGCCTGTTTTTCTGGAAAAGTAATCATCAAAGCACACTGGTGCTCTAAAATAACCTTTTTCGAAAAATTTGGATATATTGATGAAATGATATCAAAGGAAAATATTAGACCACCATTTCAAATCTGGAAACATGAACATACTTTCGTGGAGATTGCACAGCGTAGAACAAGAGTAATTGATAAAGTTGAGTTCAAGTTACCATATGGATTTATAGGAAAACTATTTGAATTTTATATTAGGTTTAAACTTCAAAAGATTTTCGATCATAGGAAACGAGCGACAATAAAATTTCTTGAAACGTCTGTCCCAGGTAACTAAGTTGAATCTACAAACTAATTTTAGTTTTCTTTTGTTTCTTGATTAGAAACAATGAGATACCTACTGCAAATAATGAAAGCACTAGCATGGTCCCAAAAATAAGATCATACGCGACTTTAGATGGAAAATAATGGTGTTGATTATTGGGAAGAGTAACTAAAAATAAATGCGTCTGCATGAACAAACCTGCTATTGTTGGACCGATTGAACTGCCGATTATTCTCAATAAGTTACTAATTCCAAGCGAAATCCCTATTTGTTCAAATGAACTTTGTACCATCACGATATTAGTACTACTGACATTTGCTAAAGAAATACCAATAGAAATTATTACCAGATAAGTAGATATGTATAACTCATTTAACCTCATAAACGAAAGCAGACAAAATCCAAGTGACATAGCAACGGTCCCCACTAATAAGGGAGTTGTCTGTCCAATTCTTGTTATCATTAAACCTGCCAAAGGTCCTAAAATTAGGAGTACAAGTGCAAATGGTATTTGCACTAGCGACATCTGCATTGCATTATTGCCAAAACCAACTGGATGTGGACTTTGAATCAATATAGGCAATGTTTGGAATACTGTAAACATAAACATACCTACAAATAGTAAAATAATGTTTGCAGATAAAATCCTCTTCTCCAGAAATAATTTTGAACTGATAATTGGAAATTTAGTCCTCCTTTCATATAGCAAGAAAGCAAAAAAGCTACCAATAAAAATAATTAAAAAATATAAAGAGTAAATCGGAACCCTGATAGATTCTAACGGATCATCAGCCGAACCAAAACTGTTGGTTCTAAGAAACGTGATGAATAAGAGAAAAGAGATAATACTCGCTCCCAACAACACTGACCCTGGAATATCGAATTTTTGTGACGGATCTTTCTGCTTTAATTTGGCTGCTTCAATTTGTTTCCTTTCGGTCGGAATGAATCTTATGATTATGATAATCAGACATATTGCTATTGGAATAATTGAAAAAAATGTTAGTCGCCAGCCATAAAACTGCACGATAGTTCCACCGATAGCAAGTCCCAACACAGAACCACCAGCAAACATGGAGCTAATAATTCCCTGACTAATCGCCAGTTTTTCTCTAGGAAATCGCTCTCTAACAAGTCCAAATGTGACAGGGAATACTGATATTCCTATTCCTTGTAGCATTCTCGATATGAGTAACATGAAGTAATCTGAGGAAAATGGCGAAATAATGAGACCTATTGTGTAAATTGATATCAGAATGACAATGATCCTCTTCTTCCCGTACATGTCGGACAATTTTCCACTTACCGGAGTCATAACTGCGCCTGCAACAAGATATGCACTGAGTATCCATGACGAAGTATTGTACGACAAATTAAATTCATGGATTAATTGTGGAAGTGCCGGAAGAAGCATCGTCTCCGTATACATTGATATAGTAGCAATAGAACTGAGAATTGCAAGTGTTTTCCATATCGAATGACTGCTATTTGTTCTACTAGACAAGAGTAATCTTTTGCGTTTCTAGTAAAGTTATATCATTAATATATTTGATTTTGCGCGATTTTTCATCTCCGGCAGAATATCGTAAGAATCTCCAAATTGTCCATTATCTCGGTTTGCTTGGCAATTTCGGTATATCATGGACTAGTAATGTAATTAGAAGGCAATCTCTTGACCTATATTTTAATACCCGTAGATTACAATAACCATGAATCCAAAGATTAATGTCTTCTATATCTGAAATAAAGAAAAGACTGAACAAAAACTGGTATCAGTTTATGAATAATAATAGCAAAAAATTTTCTAATAAAGTTATTGATGGATCCTCGCCACCATCGTTATTTGTAGGCGAGTATGGATATCCACATGTCAGAATTGGTCCAATGATTCCGCCATTTCACGGAGATACCTCAATTTTAGATAGACCCGAATTATGGATGGGAAAATCATTTGAAGATATAATAAACTACAGAATCAGTCTATTAAAAGGAACAATCGTTCAAAATGTGAATGATATTTCAGGAAGAAGTGTTGAATCTTTACAAGAAATGGCTTTGTCAAAAAACGTCATCGAAAGCAGTGTAATGTTTGAAAAAATTCCTTCACAATACTTAGATATAAACGCTTTAAGTAATAATGAATCTGAAGAGATTCCTACAGTATTCTCAGCACCAGTAACTGACTTTAAGATAATTCCTTCAGCTGCAGATGAGAAAATTGAAAAAAAATATTACGATCATGATTTGCTTGCTACAGATGCCATTATTGATCTTTATGATACTAATATAGATATCAGTAAGATCTCAAAAGTACTAAGTATGGGTATGCTGGGTAAAAAGAAAAATCGTAAACTAGTGCCTACTAAATGGAGCATTAGCGCAGCTGATGATATCATATCCCAGCATTTAATAAACAAAATCAGAGACAATCAAATCTTGGATAATTATCTCGTATTTGATTTTAGTCATTTGGCGAATTATTACTCAGTGATATTAATTCCAGATCTTGTTTGGAGTTTTGAAATGATTGAATCATGGATAGATGCCAACGGAAGAACGCATATAGGTTCAGATTTTGAATTAGGAAAAAAGATAGATCACTACCCATCAATTGCAGGAGCATATTTTGCTGGAAGATTGTCTGTGGCTGAATATCTTTTTAAGATTAGAAGAAAGGCATCGGTGTTGATATTTAGGGAAATACATCCTGAATATTTCCTATCGCTTGGTGTCTGGCAGATTCGAGAAGGAATAAGAGAATGTCTTAAATCTAAGGGAAAAGCGTTTGAGGTGTTTGACTCGGCATTAAGATATGCGACATCAAAAACTTCATTATCAGTGACAGAATGGATGCGAAATAGTTCACTTATTAAAATGAGGAAACAGAAAAGGATCTCAGATTATATCGATTAAGGGCTTTGAACCGGAATTAACCTACGTTTTTTTACTTTAAATCATAAATCATTCATCATGAATTGCTATTAAATTTGAATTCCAAAGCCATATATTTTTCATCTCCTTTTCTATAATCTCAAAATTAAGTTAAGGTAAACAGATCAAGTAATTTGGTAATTGTTCACCATGCTTTTGATCCTTTGTTTGTTCAATATCAACTTGCATTAATTTTTGACAAGATTGTTCTTGAATTTTTTTGGCATCATCGACATTATTGGTCATTGTCTTTACATTTTTTTCAGATTTGTCAAATGGATTAAGACTGTCGGGATGGTTAATCGCATTTTCTGTTTTGATCTTACAGTTATAGATTTTATTACATTCATCCTCATTAGTTTCTGCCATCTTAGTTAACGGTTCTACCGCATATAGCCTCCCACCAAATGTACAGAGTGAAGCAATTGTCAGTGTAATCAGGAGCAGTGCTAAAATTACATGTCTAGGCAAGCAAATAGTTCTATCTCAAGTAGTTTATTTGAATTTGGAAAAAATTATTATTAATAAACTTAGGATTATTGATAGTAATAAAGACTAATTACGATTGTTATATTGCTTGGAGAATTATTTTTAGCCAACCTTCATATAGTTTTAGCCGTCGTACGTTTTAACAAACAAGTTGTAATATTTTTTACAGAAGGTTCCTACAATAGTATTTCGTAATTCTCAAAGAATTGGATATGACTCAATTTGAATAAAATAAGGAGAATTACTGGTTAGAAATTTACCAACGAATCAGAACGGTTTAAAGTCTACAGTGCCACGGATGTCAAAGATATCAGTTTGCGCTGCAATATCCAGAGCCCGCTCACTCTCAAGGTCATTATAACATCTATCGTAAAAGGGACAATTTGGACACTTGATTGATTTCAAAGGCTCTCTTAATCTGGGAAGTATTGACACATCTTGATTTTCCAGAGCCGTTAAAAGCATACTCTTTCTTAATACCATCTCATTTCTCAATATTTCTCTTGCTATATCGTCTTTAGGTAAGTTGACGGACCAACTTTCTACTCCAGGATCCTTTGCATTGTTGGGTCTAAAGAAATACTCTCCCCTTTCATCTCTTTTAATTAACTTCAATTCTCTAACATTATATCTAATTGAAATGATGCCGCTTTCTATATCTGTCATTATTAGATAATAAATTAGCTGTCTTAAATAGGAACGAAATGTATAATCATTTATGTCAAACCTCTTACCCGCAACTGTGTCCTTAAGCTCTATTACTACCTTTTTTTCGCCTACGTCATTCATAATATCAGGATGCGCAACAATATCATCCATACGCAATTCAGCCTGCGATACCCCAAAATTGGCTAGCTTTGTAAGGGCAAATTCACTGGTTTCTCCCCTAACAAAATGGTGTATTGATTCGTCGGTGATAGGATCCTCATCTGGGTAAAGGCGTGAATAATACTGCTTTCTTATACAAGTGCTGGGCAGTATATCCGAAACATGAATGGGTGCTGTGCCTATTCTTTCCTTTTTCCTTTCATCGTATCTTGATCTTAGATTATTTTTTAATAGATTTGTAAAAGTGGAGTCTGGTCTTATGGTTATTGTCATACTGCACCTATTATGATGAGATTAGTGCATTTTAATCGTTATTCTATTTCACAAAGTACCTGAGAAAATATTTTATATATGCACTTTAGAATAGACCCTACGAAAGAAAAAGTGAGAGTCTTGGGGATTGGCAGCAGTATGAGAAATAATTCATTTAGCACAAAAGCTCTCACAAACATCCTAGAAATTATAACTGTAAAGTACAACACTGAAGCAAGATTGGTTAACTTATTTGAAACTGAATTACCAATGTACAAGCCCGGCACCAAATTCAAAAATGATAATGTTAAAAAAATCACCAGCGATGTAAATTGGGCTAATGTATTTGTTCTTGCCTCACCTGATTATCATGGATCCATGTCAGGAACGATGAAAAATTTTTTAGATTTTTTTTGGAAAGAATTTTCGGGAAAGACATTTGGTTACATTGTTTCATCACACGAGAAGGGTTTAACCGTCATGGATCAGATGAGGACAGCAGTAAGACAGTGTTACGCGTGGAGCCTGCCTTATGGTATTTCCATTAATGAGCGAGAAGACTTTGATTCCGACGGTCAAATAGTGAGCAAAAAATTACAATCGAGAATGGAAATGCTTTCGCGGGATTTAGTGGTTTACGGTGGATTAATTTATTGGCAATTCATGAAGGATCGAAACACTTCAGAACCAAATACCTTTGCTCACTATTACCTCTAGTCTACTAACTAATAGAAATTGCATTCAAGTTAAAACTAATTTGTTGAGATACGAAAAAACACTAGACCTATAAGTTAACTTTGTTTAGGAACTCCTATTATAAGTGCAAACATAGGAGGCAATGGAAGACACAGAAAAATGCCAGGGTTAGATTCTTCAGTCTTTCACCAAAATAAAGACATCCTGTCCATATTCTTGGACACGCCTTTCTGGATATGGGAAAATAACTTACACAAGTCTAAGTTTTTGAAGACAAATGGACTATGTTGTTTCAATCATCTGATATCATTGCCTTCAAAAGTTGGCATACAATATCCAATTTTTGATTTTCAAACAATAATTTTTGACACCTTGGAGCGAAATCAGAATATCTGGATAAAGAAAACTAAAGGAATTGGACTTACGACTTTCATGCTCAGGTATCTTGCTTGGAAAATCCTGTCATCAACTGAGTTAGACTATAAGTCAATATTCATTGTTGCAGGATCTGGCGATAAATCAATTGACATGTTAGAAAAAAAATTAAAGAATTTATTTGAAAAGAGGTTTCCTCTTCTAAGACTTGAATCTAAATTTACAGGTATGTGGCTAAAAAAAACATGGATCAAGATTGTTACTCCAAAAAATATGATGGATGTTGATTTCTATGATGCAGCTTATTTGTTTACTGCTGAAGCAGATAATTTTGGAGATAAAGAACAAGAAGCCTTAGAAAGATTAACTTGCTTAAACGAAGGAAATTGTAAATTCAAGACAGTAATCGCATCGAGCTCTAAGTTGACCGGATGCTTATTCGATAAAATAGAAAATGATTCGACTTGTGGATATACAAAATTAACGTTGGATTATATCTACGGACCACAGACCTCATGATATCTCAAGGAAAATTCCATGAGAATACGTGTATCGGACTGAATTTTTGAATAAATATAATCCCATGTACAATAGCGGGTAACGTTAAATTATTTTATTTTTTACTTTTTATAAAAAACTCGATTTCAGAGAATATTAAGAACCGTATTTATTTTTTAAACGTTTTTATTTAAATATCATTATTTTGTTGTTTAATACGTTGCGTCTATCCTGTTATAAATCACACAGAGGACTATGCCGGGAAAATAATGAAGATTCTTTTTTTGTTGATGACAAAGTAGGTGTATATGTTATTGCTGATGGAATGGGTGGACACGACGGGGGCGAGATCGCGAGTAGCATTGCTGTTAACACTTTAGGAAAATTCTTCTCAAAATATCTTGGAAATGGAGAACAAAAATTGATACCGCAAATTATTCATAAGGCTCTTCAAGAGGCAAATGATGATATTATTGTATTGAGAAGAAGGAGAATCAAGTTATCTAATATGGGAACAACTGTGGTGGTGTCAATATTTTTTAATGATCTTGTCTATTACACTCATTTGGGAGATAGTCGCGCTTATTTATATAATGATAAAGG
>DATEFQ010000034.1:0-9586 GCA_035280585.1 Nitrososphaeraceae archaeon | reverse complement strand
GACGAAATCCTTAAACAAGAAGTTAATCATACCTGTTTTGACAAAATTATTAACTATTAGATCTTTGGTCTCTCTATCAAATCTTGCACAAAATTGACATTGGTAATCACCAAATTCTATTAAAGTTACTTTGGCTTTAGTCGTTCCTAGAGCTGATGCATTTTGAACTATTGGCTGGAGAAGGGTGTTGATAATCTGCTCATGATTTTCCTGATTTTTGGGGGTATTGTTCTTTCCCATTGTCACAAATGCCGTTACTGAACCTCCAATCAATACTACGCCAAATATAACTGCCCACATCAAGGTTTTTTTCTTGAATTTCTTCGAGCTGGATTTATTGACCTTTCGCTTCAATAGATATTCTTAGTTTTAGAAGCATAAAAACCATGGTAAACAGGATATTTATCCAACAAAACTGAAAATAAATCGCTAAATTTCAATTTTGGGACACATTGATCGTGTCCCAACACTTTCTACATAATTGTCCATCAATATTCCATTTTGGCTTTGGATTATATCTAATGAAACCAATTTTTACTCCACAATTTACACAAAAATTTATTTTGGTTTGATAAGCCTTTTCTTTTTCGTTATAGCATCTTTCGCACAAAAAAGTATCATTCTCCATACCCCATTGCCATCTCGGTTTCTTTTTTTTCTCCGGTTCGATAATTATATTACAAATAAAGCATTGAGTTTCTTTTTTCTTAATTTTTTCCTCTTCTTCTTTTTGCTTAATTATAAATTCCCTCGTCATTTTCATATGACAATCATTACAAAGATAACCTGTAAGATTCCAAGATTTATCTGGTTTGTATTTAAATTGAAGAACCGTGTTGCACAGTGTACAGAACTGAGGTTTCCTAAATTGCAAACATTATTTTTTCGAGAATCTTGTAAAAAAATGTATCTTTAGCTTTCAGATTTACTTAAGCACAATGTTTTAGTGTGATTCACAATTTCATTTGAACATTTTACACCGAATTCAGGCGACTTAATTCAAATGACAAAATTATAGTGATAATCAATATTTATGACTAGTTATCAAATAGAGTCAAATGATAAATAGACAGTGTGACAATTGTGCTAAGCAAGGTAAGAATTTTTACTGTAATGCGTGTGACAAAACAGCTGAATTTTTTGATATCCATAGCTATTACATAAACAGAACATCCAAGAATTCCTTGATAGGTGGATTCAAAGCCTATACTTGGCATGATGTGTTAGAATTCGTAAGATATAATTTTTTTCATCATCTATCCGGTGATATTAACGTAGATTGTGAAAAGGAATTTGCATACATAGAAAGAAAAATATCAAACCAAAAAACAGAGAATTATAATAAGGAAATAGATCCGTTAGGGTATAAAATCTATTTGAATAAAGATAAGAAACTAATCGAAGATGCACCAAGAGTCGGAGGCTTTTGGGATTTAACTTTACTGGGGGTTAATACTAGTAGAGATAGTAAGGATCTAAATTAGGATTTTACTTGCAAAAGAAGTCTTGTATTTTTATTTTAGTCCTTATAACAGTAATAGTCAAGTGAATAACTAAAAAATGAAATTGATTGGAATGTAATCAAAAGCTTTCTTTACTATCAATAAATGATATTATTAAGCAGTAAATGAAATGATTTCTTTTTTTCCATACTTTATAAATAGTTCATCGTATCTATTCGATTTTGATGATAATAAATTACCATTTTCATCATACATCTTTACAAAATTGGCTCGCATCGCGATATTTCCATTCGAATCAAAGAATCTGATACTATATCCATTCATGCCACCTTGTCTACTTTCCTTTACGAATTTAGCGGTATTTACGTTCTCAAGACTCAAATGTATATGCCATGATTTAGCCTCATTACCAATCGTCATCCATTTCTCACTAAGTCGAACAGGTAAACCCCTTTCAGATCTTACTTCACAAATGCCATTTCCACTATTCACTGAAAACATAATATCGTCTAGCCTGAGTATATCGGAAAGTAATTGTTTAATCAGGTCATGAGACATTGGTAATATTATATAATGGGTATAATAAAAATACGAGGGAAAACCCGTACTTGTAGATCTTTCAATGATATGACAGACTCGTCAATCAAAATTGAGATGGTTTTTTGAATTGATATCTGCAATTCTTAACGGTTCTGGCATTCTTTGTCCAGCCTTGGTTAATTTTTGGACGATTTGTATAGATTTTTTTAAACTAATTTTGTGTCCGATGCTTATGTAAATTGGCTTTTTTCCCTCTTTTTTATATACGTATCCAAGTATAGAGCCATTATATTCAATGAAGTGATCCTTACAAAAAGAACCACATAAGATATTTTTAGCAACTCCTATAGTCGGTTTATCAATAGCATAGCCAATGTAACTAGCTAATCCACACTTCCTTGGATGCAATATCCCCTGTCCATCAACTAATAACATATCAAAATCAGATTGAATTCTGAGCAATCTTAATGTACTTAGTAGTGGTCCAGATTCTCTCAAGAAAAGCAGACCTGGAATATATGGATATTTCACAATGCATTTCACGTTAACAGATGCTATCAAATCAAAGTTAGAATTAATTATTACTGCGGAACAATATGCTATATTACCTTTGTATGAAACGTCTATACCGCAAAAAGTTTCTAATTTGTAAGACATATCATGAGTATTTATCTTTGTTGCAATTTGTTTTTGAAATTCAATTGCCCAAGCGAAGTTTTTTTCCACAATACTTATTTCATTTCATATTTCTTAACCTTGACTATTAACTAACTGATTGTTTTATGATTGATGCTCAAGATTCAATTTTGTTTATCAATTAAAGACCCCGATTGCTATTTAATTTAACCCAATCTCTTATTAGAGATTACAATTTGTAAAATCAGGTTGCTTAATCTAGCGATCGAATAGATTTATAAAAAGTAAAGGAATCTTCGCATCTAGTGTATTTGTAAACACTGCCAAATCCAACAAAAATGTATAAACTGGCATCGTAATGGGCTTATGCAGTTGATATATTCAAGGATATTTTTTATATGATTAATTGGTTACATTCTGACAGATTATGCGAGAAGAGCTTTACGAAAGGAAATCACAAGATGGATATGAATGGCAGATAACTGAGAAATTCAAAGAGACACATGATACCTATACTTTCAAATTATTGCCAGTATCTGCCTCACAGAGATTCAATTTCAATTTAGGCCAATTTGTAACATTATATGTAGTATTGAAAAGGCCAACATCAACAGGAGGTTTTGAGGAGAATTTGGCAACTCGTGCCTATTCAATTGCATCGTCACCAACAAGAGATTTTATAGAACTTACGATCAAAGAAGAGAAACCTTACGGGTATATCAATCCTAAAACAGGAAAATCCGATGCTTTTGCCGCTTATTTTAATCAGCAGGTAAAAATAGGAAGTAAGATTACATTAAAATCAAATCAGGTCAAGGAGCATTTCTTGTGGAAAGTAGCTGCAGGACTCGAGAAGAATGTCGCATATTGGTCTGGTGCAAATGGCGCACAATCTGCAAGATCTTTAATTCAGTACATGGAGGACAAAAAGGACTCTGATTTCAATCTTGTTATTTTCTACAGTAACACGAAGTTACATACAGATCATGCAGTTTTACACACTATAGAACGCGAGAATCAACCTGTTGATTCATTGAATGTGATTTATTTTAATTGGTTAATAGATATTACAAAAAAACTTGAGAATTTGAAAGTGATTTTTACATTCACAAGAGAGCAAGAAATACCTGCTCTGTCCTCTAACGATCCAAAAGTTATTTTTAGGAAGGGAAGATTCTTCGTAAATCCTGACGGTTCTCCTGAAAGAACTCTCCTTAAATATGGTAACAATGTAGAATCATCCTTTAATCCAATATGCGGCAGCAGCGGATTCATAAATGGTACAGTAAGGTTACCAAATGGTACCATAAATAGGGGGAAGGGAATACTACAAAATTTGATGGAAATTGAAGGAATAAAGCCTGAAAAGACCGATAAGGAACAATTCTACCTAGAGCAAATTGATGCAAATCAGTGAAATAAAAAAGTACAACTCTGAGTTTTCAGGATGGTAAGCTTAACGGAGTACTCCTAAGTTAATTGAAATACGGAAATTATCTTCAAAAATCTAGTTTATTTTTTACTATCAGAACAATATTTTCTGTGCCTCCGCATTATTAAAAATTCTTAACTTCAACCAACTAATCGTAATACACAAATTGTTTATTGACAGGAATTCAAAAAGGAAAATGTTTTTTGATTTTGTAGAACGGATATCTCATTCAATTTTGATAGATGGTTATTGAAGAAATAATATGAAGATTCAGCTATAAAATATTGAGCCAACAGTTAATTGCATTATCTTTTAGATGATAGCGACATAAATATGAAGAAGGAAATGTTCCTCGGCGTCATCTTTCTTGTAACTGCCATCATCTTTGTGTCGTCAACTCCTGTGATAAACAATGCTTTTGCAAAAAAAGCTAATCCACAAGACGATTCAGGCAGTAAGAATTATGAAAATTTCCTGAATTGTCTATCTGGGGCTAGTGGGTCAAATGGTTACCCCGCGGGTGATCAGATAGTAAACTGCTTCGCGGAGAGTGGTTATATACAGGGAAGTTCAAGTGCCAGTAACACTGCTGACAGTCAAGATAAGACTGGAAACGTAGATGTAAATGCACTTCATGACAACAAGAATGACAAAAGTTCAAGCGATAACAGCGTCAAAAGTTCAAGCGATAGCAAGAATGACAAAAGTTCAGGCGATAGCAAGAATGACAAAAGTTCAGGCGATAACAGCGTCAAAAGTTCAAGCAATGACAACGTTGACAGCTCAAGCAATGACAACGGTGACAGCTTAAGCACTGACAACGGTGACAGCTCAAGCAATAACAGCTTCATCGATAGCGCATACGATGACGGCAATAATTAATAAAAAATCTAATAGTTGATGGCAAAAACCCCCCCTTTTCTTTTACGACACAACATTATTTTTTCTAATCTCAGTTCATTTTAGCAATATTTCAAATAGGTTTTACCTCAAAATAGTTATAATGTCCTGTAATATCACAATATGACATAGTGAAGTATCTTCAACCAAATCAATTCGATAATTTAATTTCTGAAGGAAAAAAAACTTTGGTCATGTTCTATGCTGATTGGTGTCCTTTTTGTCAGAGGTTCAAGCCAACATTTGAATCCTTTACAAATTCTACTATCGATGATGTCAGTTTTTACGGCAGTACCATTAATGATGATGATAACCCCTTGTGGGATAGGTTTTCTATTAATACAGTTCCAACACTAATAGCATTTTACAAAGGCAATATCGTTTCAAGAAGAGATTCAAAAATGGGGCGTGGTTTAGATAAATCACACATCGACTCAATACTAAATGAGATATCAGAATAATATTTTCTTTGAGTCTTTTATCTTGATGAAATATTGAAACATCAACATTGTTAGATAAGCGAACACCTTACTTCATCATTGTCTAATTCAAGATTATTATCAATATGAGATATTACTTCGTATTCTTTCTTCACATATCTCCAAATACCTTTTGTCTATATCAAATCCAATGCATGATGCTCCTAATCTGATGGACGCCAATGCAGTCGAACCAATTCCTATGAACGGATCCAGTACGAATTTGCATCTGCTGACTCCATGCAGTTTGATACACATTTCTGGAAGTTTAGTTGGAAAAGTGGATGGATGCGGTCTCTGTTGCTTATCCCAAATAGTCTCATATGGAATGAACCAAGTATTACCACGATCTCTTAGATCCTGAGTTGCACTTTTCCAGCGCCCAATGTTTGTTTTGTCTTGATAAGGAACGCCAATTGATAGTTTATCCAATTTAACATTACCATGTTTAGTAAAATGAAAGATGAATTCAAAACAATCATTTACGTATCGATCTGTAACTAATGGCTTAAAATGTCCAACGGCTATGTCTGATTTTATAGTAGGATAACTTCCCACATCAGATTTTGGAATTGCTATTGATTTTACCCAAACAATGACATTCTGTAAAGTAAAATATTTCCTCAATACATGTGCTACATCAAATGGAATCCAAGGATCCGATGGTTTGCTTCCCACGTTTATAAAAAAAGAACCATCATCGGAAAGAACATTTTTAATCACGACACCCACATTGGATAGGAATTTCAGGTATTCATTTCTGGGCAGGGTATCTTTATACCGACTATATCTTACACCTATGTTATATGGAGGGGATGTAACGACAACATCGATTGTTTTCTCCATTAAATGTTTTTTAATTCCGCTGATACAATCGCCATAGTATAACTTTATAGAGATTTTTTTCTGCTTTAATTCAACAAATTTTACTGCTTCATTTTGTTTAATTTCGATTCAACTTCTCTTTAATATCTAGAAATAATCAAGTCAAAAGTATACCAGATGGGATACAATATATGAAAGAAAAAAGTAGAATTAAATAATTTGCTATAGGTTTTCAGATCATGACGAGATCATCAACAGACGAAATCATAACAACTGCCTTATTTTCTCCCAGACTCTTTTTCATCCTGCTTACCACTTCCTCGACATCAGAAGAATTCACTACAGTTGCCACAACTTTTCTGGAATTGTATGTAAGCTCAATTGTACCGCTTCCTCTACCTGACGCAACTCTCTCCTTATCCTTCGTTACTCCCTTTACATCATAAATTGTCGCTTCAAGATTCAAATCCTTAAGCGATGAGATAATATCCCTAACATTTTCGGCTTTCACAAGTACAGCAAGTCTCTTCATGGTCCTCGATTTAATTCCGGGTGTTTCTGTGTATGTTACTTCAAATGGCAAGGATGTATTGTCTTTACCCATTTCAATAAAATAGAGTAGTGAAGTATAAAAAGATGATGTAAATTTGATGTTTAATCTAAATTACACCTAATAAATGATACTTCTTTTGATATAATTTTTCTCTAGGTATTAAAATATGGAATAATAGTTGAAAATATTTATGAACGTAGTTGCTAATAGTACTCTAATGGAACCAAATTACCTTATGAAGTCGATGATCATAACGGGTCTTATAGTTGCAATTGTTTTTACAAATGTGAATTTATTGTTTAAAGTGAACGCAGAAACAGGGGTAGGGAAGGATGTATTTAAAGTGATTGTCACTTTATTTGATATATCAAATTCAACAAAAGACATTGTGACATTAGTAAACGTGAACGATCAGACGAAGATCAAGCTATTTAATGCTGAAAATCCCCAAAGCCAAGGCCAAGACAAAGTGAGTTATACATTGACGTTTCCAAATTTGACGGTCAATGATGGCGATCCGTATACCATATGTACAGTAAAGGTAGATACCTTTAAACTAGATTGTATCAAGGGTAAAAACTCTCCTCTAAATAGACCGGAATTTGTGGATATTGATGCAGCGAAGGGTTCAAGTGAAGTAAAAGGAGAAGCCAGTAAAAGTTGATTTGTCCTATTACTAACTGAAATAAAAAATGATAATAGTGTTATCCTACTTTTAACAACATAGGAATGCCGGGAAATAGGAATTTTTTGAGAGACAAGTTTTTACTTTATTCTGCTGCAGCTTCCACGGTTGTTGCGGGCCTATTGCACCTGGCCCTTGTTCCAATGTTTATCAAACAGATGTCGCTAAATGTAATGATATTTTTTATAGTTTCGGGTCTGGCACAAATATTTTGGGCACTACCTATTATTAAGAAATGGATTTTTCCATGGTATTATATCGGTATAGGAGGAACTGTAGTTTTAGTAATATTATGGGTAATTGTAATACCAGGAAGCGGATATCCAATACACGAGATGGATGTTGCGATCGAAGTCGCGCAGATTGCTTTTATCATTTTGGCTTTAATCATAATTAAGGAAAATCCATCAAAAGCAAAATCAACGAAGTTTAACATTGACTTGTAGACTAGTGATACGCCTTACTAGGAATTGAACCGATAATATTCCTTTGCCTATTTTGATGTTCCTCTAAAGTGGTGACATTGCAGCAAACGTGTCGTATTTATCTCAGTGATCTAGACCTAAACCTAAAGCTCATTTAAGTTCAAGTATCGACAAAAAATTTCCAGAAGGATCTTTAAACCATGCTATCTTTGGTTTACCATGAAATATACCCTTATTATCCGTTTTTAGTACTCCCTCTTTATAAATTTGAAAACCTACTCCCAATTTAGTCAGTTCATCTACTGCTTGCTCAACTTTATCAACAATAAAATTTAGTATGGTAAAAGTTGCAGGACTGTGATCGGGTTTTGGGTATACGAATACATCGTTACCACCTTTGAGATGCAAATTTATTCCTTCTTCTGTTTCTGAGATTTCAAGTCCCAATGTTTGTCCATAAAACCTCTTTGCTTCTTCTATGTCGTTAACGGAAAAACTTGAAAAAGAATTAGCATTCTTGAAATTTGTCATATGATATAAAATTGATAAGAATAATTATTAAGGGTTATATAGACGGGCTGGGCTGAAATCGAAGTAGGAAAATCACTACTCATAAAATATACTAAATTCGATAATCGTGTAAGTCACAAATAAGATGGATTTTGAATTTTGGATTTAAAATAAAAGGTAGTGACTACATTTAGTCCTGAAGATTACTCACTAAAATTGTCTGCGGGTTTGACCTCTGTAAATCGTAACACTTTGGACATATCATACTCCCAAACCAGTACTTGACCGTGTCCGTTTTCTTTTCGCACAATTCGCACCGTTCAGAGTTAGACATCTTAGATATGTTAGATATCATATTATATAAAACTTTTCTAGTAGATTTAGATTGATGGAGTTCAACGTATGATTTGCTAAAGTCCAGCAATTTTGTGAATGGTTACAATTACCATAATATGGCTTTAATGACCTTACATGTACACACTAGAAACAAAATATTGAACCCACACTAGGTTGTATGAATTTTTCAGGCATTGCATTAATAATTTCACTTGAAGCCTTCCAGCCCTTGCAATGACATGGAACAACATATCGTGGATTTTCTCTTTTAAGTTCACTTATCGTAAATGGAATGCATTCTTCATATCCTTGTCCAGATAAATGAAACCCGCTAATATCAGAATATATTTTTCTAACGCCGGTAACTTTTTTTGCGTACTTAATAGTATTTATTATTCCAGCATGACCACAGCCAGTCAGAATTACCAAGCCCTTGCGTTTGATGTTCATTACCAGTGCTTGATCATCCTTTACCAAGGGATCAGGTACTAAATCAAATTCATTTTTAGCTTCTTTGTACTGAAGTGGAAATCCTTTCTCAACTTCAGTTACTCTCGGAATTTCTCCGGTTACCATCACTCTGTTTTAACAATATTCTTGACAGCATAGCTATCATTTTCATCGAGCTTGTTCTCAGTTCTAGGAAGGAAACTAATTTTGTCTAATTTTCTTATTATTCCACCAGCCTAAAGTATTTCCTCCTCATTTAAAAAATCTAATCTTGCTTTATTACCATTTGGAAATATAAGCCCGCGTTTTAGGAACGCTTCGGATGGACCATAATTTCAATTGGTTTCCCTAT
>DATEFQ010000033.1:0-2130 GCA_035280585.1 Nitrososphaeraceae archaeon | reverse complement strand
ATGGGGTTTACTAAGACGAGTATCTATCATATCTATAATTGATTCAGGATACAAGGTCATTTCATCACAATATGTAAGAGAATGGGTATCTCCTTGGAAATTGCCAATGGCACCCTCATCTTTTGCCCCAAGGATAGTTATAGTTTTATCCTTATAATGAAGCTTTTTACCAGACCAAGAACAAGAAGGTCGAAATATGCTTAACTCGTCTGACTCCATAAGAAGCCTGACAATGTTACGATAAGCAGTATCGAAAGTTCTTCCGACGATGTATATTTTAGAATCAGGACACCGATCAACAGCATGCATAAAGCGGAAAAGAGTTCCGACGGTTTTACCGGATCGAACTGATCCATGAGCTAAATTCCATTTTTTATTAGAGTTGCCTATAAATTCTATTTGCTTTGGTGAGAGAGGATCTGACATAATGGTATGATACAATTTCAACAAATTTAAATAAATAAGTAATTTATATGAAATGGATAAGCGTAAAAGAAGAACTCCCCACTGATGATTTAAGAGTTCTTTTATTAGATAAAAATGGATATGTAACAATTGGTACAAGAGATGAAGAAAGCGGATACACTGATGACTATTGTAGTATTTTATACGACATCGAATATTGGGGTTATATCCCAGGTCTTTTCATTCCTGTGATAACAAATGATGATTGTGTATCAAAAGTTTTGAAACTAAATAATTAATATAATTATGGAAAAAGGTCGCTGTGACAATTGCACTAAATGGAATTGTTTCATGTGTCAGAAACCACTTTGTGATTGTAAGGAGAAAAAAATGAAAGTAGACACTTTTTTATGTGATCAATGCGGAAATGATCTGCTCACTACAACATCCAACCGAGCATTCATCTCAACTAACTTGAGCATGAATAACAAATCTGATAAAAAATTAGATTTTTCCAGTTTTTCAGAAAGAAATTACAGCTCCAGTTTTCATTTCTGTGATTTTTTCTGTTTAGAAGGTTGGTGTGAAAGTAATATGAAACATAATAACAGTCTTAAAGGAAAGTAAGTGATAAATAAGAAACAGTGCGATGGATGTATTTTTTACAACAAACAAGCAAACTGGAAAGGTGAATGCCAAAAATATCCTCCTTTATACATATCCAATCATATTTATGCTGTTTTTCCAATAGTTCAAAAAGATTGGTGGTGTGGTGAATTCAAGAAAAAAACTAAAAGATGAAATTATATAAATGAAAAATATAAACGAAGAAATTTCCAAGTCAGACGATAGTACCGCTGCATATTTTGTTTCTCACTTTTTAAATGAAATGATAGAAATTCCAACAGTGACAAAACTTAAAATTTGTTATAACTTAACACTTAAAATTTTCAGGTTATTTACTGTTCAAGGTGATAAAAAGTGGGTAAAAAGTTTAATTAAATCATTTGAACAAGGTTTAACAGATGAAGTAAACGAGTTATATAAATGAAAAATAGGGCGAAATATAAACAATGAATTGGACTGAAAAACTTTGCTCATATTGCAAGAATATTTGCAAAGAATATCGATTAAAAGAGCTTGATCCAGATGTGATAATTATTCATAAGGAGGGTGAAAACTTTTTTATAAGCATAAGAACATCTGAATATGATGAATATGGCTCATGTAAATGGCAAAGAATTGAAATTGATAATAAATTAAATATTGAATTAACAAATTTTTGGAACCGTTGTTGTGAGAAATTAAAATAATGAAAAATAGAGCTAAATGTAGATTGTGTAATTCAATAATAGAAAGTTTCCATCAGCATGATATTGTCATGTGTAAATGTGGCGAGATTCAAGTTGAAGGTGGAGATTCATTAAAATGTGCTGCTAAAGATTGGAATAACTTCTTGAGAGTCGATGATCTTGGAAATGAGATAATCGTTAAAGTTGACTCAAAAACAAGTCAATCTCAAGCTGAATCATTATCGAGTCATAAACCTGATAAAGATGAATTATTAAAAATGTTAGATGAAATGATTAAATCTTATGAAAGATTACCAAATCAAGCAATGCTACAGCCTGTTAGCAATTATGATTTAGCTTCTGCATTATTATTGATATCATCTATTTTTCGGACACAATCAGGGCGATAAAGTAATTTATCAATCTTATTTAA
>DATEFQ010000032.1:0-5381 GCA_035280585.1 Nitrososphaeraceae archaeon | reverse complement strand
TAATTATGAGAATAATATAATCGGTTTTGATTGCCTTATAAAATTTTTAATGGAAAATTTGAGCCTATAACATACACAAGCGATGATGTTCTTCTTAAAATTGAGGAAGACGGAATAAAATATCTCGATTTACAGTTTACCGGATTATTTGGAAGATTTCACCATACCACGATGGCAGCTAATATGTTAAGAAAGGAGGATTTCAAGGACGGTCTACCAAAACTTGACGGTTCTTCGATAAAAGGCTTCACAGAAATTCACGAATCAGATTTGATTATAAGGCCCGATCCTTCTACATACGCATCAATCCCATGGATAGAAAAGTACCCAACAGCCAGGCTTATTTGCGACATTCTATCAGGTGGTGAAAAAAGAGGGCCTTACCTAGCTGATCCACGTGGAATTGCCAAGAACGCCGAAAAATATGTTAAAGAAAATGGATATGAAATATCCTACTGGGGACCCGAGGTCGAATTCTTTGTTTTTGATAAACTTCAAGTGAATACATTAACTTCATTTCACAGTCAAAGCTATGAAATAACATCTCGTGAAGCACCTTGGTCTACAGAAAATGTTGGTTATACTCTCCGATTAAGAGAAGGATATCTCCCGAGTCCACCTGGAGATACTCTAATGGACTATCGTCACGAATGTGTTGATGTTCTCAGTGCTAATTTTGGAATAATTTGTGATGCCCATCATCATGAAGTAGCTACGGCAGGACAATGTGAGATAGATATTCGATATGATAGTCTTGTAAATGCTGCAGATTCAGTTCAAAGTTACAAGTACATTGTTAAAAATATTGCAAAGAAGCATAATATGATAGCAACAATGATGCCCAAACCAATCGCATTAGATAATGGTTCTGGGATGCATGTTAATGTAAGTCTATGGAATAATGGAAAAAATCTATTTTATGACCCAAATGACAAATATGCGGAGCTCTCTCAAACGGCAAGATATTTCATTGGCGGAATATTGGATCACGCAAAGGCTCTAGCAGCCATTGTTGCTCCTACTACAAATTCATATAGGAGATTAATCCCTGGATACGAAGCACCAGTCTATATTGCTTGGAGCACGGGTAATAGATCAGCAATAATTAGGATTCCTGCCCATTTCAAGGGAGAAAAATTTGCGTATTTGAAAAGAATAGAATTTAGAGCACCAGACCCCTCATGTAATCCATATTTAGCTTTTTCGGCAATTGTTGCTGCTGGACTCAGTGGAATAAAGAAGAGAATTGATGCTAATGATCCTAAAATAGAAGATCACGTTGATGCAGATATATTCAAAATGACTGACGCTGAAAGAGAAAAGCATAAAATAAGGCAGTTGCCGGCAAGTTTAAGAGAATCAATTGAGGAATTAAAATCCGATTCTGATTTCTTGAAACCAGTATTTGGTAAACATGTAATTGAGCGCATTATCGAAGATGCTGCAAAACAACACATGGAGCTAGCTGTTCGTCCTCACCCGCATGAATTTACTATGTACGCAGACGTGTGATCAAACTTTAAATTAAATCGCCTCAACTACTGAAAAAAAACTTATTCGCGTACTCATCAGGTTTAGCCATATTAGGAAGAATTCGAATTAAAGATTCAATGGAGGGGATGGGATTCGAACCCATGACCACCTGCGTGTAAGGCAGGTATCATAACCACTAGACCACCCCTCCTTCAGGTAGGATACTATGTTAGACAAATTATAATATTTAGGGGCTATTTGAATTAATCAAAAAATTTTACATGTTTCTAAATTAAGTACTTTGATTATTTTCTGATTTATTCAAACTTTTATAAAACTGCATAACTAATTTAATAAATATGTCATTTGGCGTCGATACACTAGGAGGTCTTAGTGAAAAATTAAAACAATTGGTAAACGAGACCCAAAATCATTACGAATCATTTATTGATGATAGTCAACTTTACAAAAAAGGAAAAATTGGTGATAAGGAATTTTTCACAAAAATTGCAAAATTTATGATTTCTCTCTCTGCACTAAATTTTCTAGCTATTAGAGTAATCTTGGAAATGAAATCTGCAACAGATAAAGGCTCCTCAATAAAAAATCCAACTGGCGGAATTGCAGAACCAACTCCTAGTACTGGATTTGGAGTCAATTCGTTTGTAGATAGTGGCAGCAATATTGGAAGTAGCTCATCTGACAATGATCAATATCTATTACCAGAACCAGATGTACTGACCGAACCAAAATTCAAACCTGTCGATATAATCATTAGACCTGAAAATAAAAACCAAAATTCAAAAAAGATTTGTATCAAATGCAAATCGTCTATCCCTCTTGCCGCTAAATTCTGTCCCAAGTGTGGGAATTCGCAATAATTAAAACCTCCTTTTGTTTTAAGATCATTATGGAGGTCTTCAATGGGAGAGCTGCTACTGAAGAGTACATGTCCACACATTCACTTACATTTTCAACTCCCGAAATGACACTAAAAAAATTTGCATTGTGGTTGGGCGATCAAATTAATGTTCCTGGAAAAAACACGACCGTGCCTCGATTGACAATATATGTTAATGATGTCGATAATCAGTCAAACAAGGATGATTTTCTTCCAGATACTGATGAGTCATTCAAACCAAGTGGAGCAGTAACTGATATGTTTAAGGGATTATCCGAGGTTACAACTTCTAATAGCTGTTACAATTGTAATTACCTCCTAAAAGCAGGATCGAAATTCTGTCCTAAATGCGGATCAAAACAACAATAGCTGAATTATTATTATCTTAGACCCGGTATTGACTAATTATGGGCATTTGATTCTTCTTGCATTCTTGCATTTTGATTATAATTTTCTAAATGCTTTAAATTAAAGAGATAAACTTTAAACACCATTGAATAGGAATCCAGCGATTGAGTCCAAAGCGTTTGGTTTTCTTTTTATTAGTATTGCAATAGCGGTTCTGATTGGAACTATTTTTAACGAATTCTTATCGATTCACCATATTCCAATTTATTATCAGCTAATCTCATGGGTAATGATATTTGCTTTAATTTTGGGAATAACATTTACGAAAATGAAGAATCTGTTTCAAACCATAAGAAACAGAATGAAAAACAGCATAAAATGGCCACTTCAGGCAAAAATAATTAATGGCTTAAGCTGGGCAGGACCATTCTTAATGATTCCTATATTTCATTCACTTACACAGTACCTCATTCTTTTAGGAATCGGTGCTGGTAACATTTCCACTTATTTATTGATTAGAAAATATAGCAAATATGATAACAAGGAGCAATTTGTTGTTGGAATAATTGCTCTGTCTATGATCTCAGTGTTATTTTTTGTTGACGTGGTTCTGGAGTCAGTTGTTGTTCAACATCATGTCTTGGCACTCTCCAGAATATTTGTTGCAATATCGTATGGCGTTGGAGGGGTCTATGCCTTAATTGAAAAATCATAAGTTTGCAATATGCATTATGAGTGGAGGACTCGATTCACTTTGCGCTACAGCTTATGTTAAGAGCTACAAGAATTATGAAATAAAGATAATTACCTTTTCTTACGGACAAAGAGCTAAAAGAGAAATAGTACAATCAAAAAAGCTTGCTAAAGCCCTGAATTCAGACGAATATCGTGTAGTCGACATAGGTTTTATGAAACAACTATATGGTAATTCAAACGTTCTGACTAGCAACAAATTATCAATTCCTTCTAAATTCGATTATACTATTGTAGTGCCAATTAGAAATGCAATTTTCATAACTATTGCATCGGCTTGGGCATTTAGCGTGAACGCCGATTTCATCGTATTTGGTGCTCACGCTGATGATTTTAATTATCCTGATTGCAGACCAAATTTTATTGAATCGATAACAGGTACCTTGAATCTAGGTGAGGAAGACAATATCCGGAGTGGAACTAAAAGTAAAATATCTGTATGGTCGCCCTCTTTAGAGGGAATAAGTAAGTCCGAGCTACTAAAGTTAGGTCACGAAATACTCGGGGACACAATATTTGAATCGTGGAGTTGTTATTCCAATGGGAAAAAAACACATCGTGGTATCTTGCAATGTGGTGAGTGCGAATCGTGTATAAATAGGAAGATGGCATTTACTAGAGCAGGTATAGAGGATAAAACAATTTATGCAAAGTGCTGAAAACATGACAAGAGTTAGAGTTAGCGAGATATTTACCAGCTTTGAAGGAGAAGGAGTATTCGTAGGAAAAAAAACCTTGTTTATTAGACTCTCGGGGTGTCATCTTAAATGTAGATGGTGTGACACCAAATATGCACTACCTTTAGATAGCGGAACTGATTACGAGCTAAATGAAGTCAAAGATCTAATAGTTAAGCAACTTCAACCATTCACTTACAAGGTAAATTTCACAGGAGGAGAACCACTATTGCAAACTGACGCAGTAGTACAATTAGCGGATTTCATAAAAACCCATACAAATCTTAGAACGTACATCGAATCATCCTGCTTTGATTCTGAATTGTTTAGCAAGATCTTGCCCTATATGGATATATGCAAGGTTGAATTCAAAACTGAAGATTCTAAAGTTGTCGAAGATGGGGATTATGATGATTTACTACATAACGAATTTAGATGTCTAGAACTGGCTGTCAAAAATAACAAAACTACTTACATTAAAATAGTAGTAACTAATTCTACCAATCTTGAAAGTTTCAAGAATTTGGTATATAGTATCTCAAAGAAAATAGATCCGTCATATATCACGGGTTTCATAATCCAACCTAGCTATGGCATCGACCAGCCAACTGTTAATAAGCTTCTGGACACTTATGATATTGTACAACCCATGTTTCCTGAGGTGAGGATTATACCACAGTTACATAAAGAAATCGGGGCAAGATGATTCAGAGTGAGAACGATAAATATGAAAAAAACTCCATTTAATAAAAGAAAGATTGAAAAACTCGTTAGGGAATTGATAGTGCAACTCGGAGAAAATCCCGAACGTGAAGGTTTGCTGGGTACACCTAAAAGAATGGCAGATATGTTTGAAGAAATTTTTGCTGGTTATTGCATGAATTCAGAGCTTGAAATTAGTTTTAGTGAAGAAACTGATTCTATTATTGCTAAAGACATTCAATTTTACAGTATGTGTGAACATCATATGCTTCCGTTTTTTGGAAAAATACACATCGCTTACACTCCTTCAGGTAAAGTGTTTGGGATTTCAAAACTTGCACGCTTAGTAGAAAAATACTCCAAGAGATTACAAATTCAGGAAAGACTCACAAAGGAGATTGCAGACGAGATAATGAAAATGGGAGTGAAGGGAGTGACTGTCATCGCAGAAGGAGAGCACCTGTGTATGAAGATGCGTGGAGTCAGAAATAATAGTACTATTATTACAATAGCAAATCGTGGGCTAG
>DATEFQ010000031.1:0-14286 GCA_035280585.1 Nitrososphaeraceae archaeon | reverse complement strand
TCCATAGTAATTTACCCAAGCCAAAAATGGGGAGTTGAAAATACGCAAGTATTTTTGATAAAACTATTGAGGCAAGGGTACCTGATTTTAATGCTAAACGTCATAATTGCCTATTTTATTGAGTTACATAATCAGGTAACGTTTTAATATTTCAAACTTTATTAAGAGTCAACGAATCAAAAGAACAATAACAAGCAACTGATGGGTCCGTGTTCTCCTCTACCATCTTTCGACTGGACCCATCAGTTTGATACTTATTTAATATTTGTCGAACTGAATGTTGTACCGTTATGTCATATGTCGGTGGAGGGATTGGTTGTCTTCTTGTTCATTGGGATTAAACATGTCCCTCCATCGTTAAACTAATTTATAATTTGTTGGCAAAGATAATTTTAGCAGTCTATGTTTCATTCGCTCGTGGCCAGCAAGACTTTTCCTCGACCACCTTGTTCCCACCAGTTTGTTTGTAAAAGGTAAAAGGTATTGCAAAATTTTTAGAATTTTCGCGTTATTGTTATTACGAATTCACACTGATAGGAGGGTTTTTTCTATCAGTTTCTGGGAACTTGTAAACGACAATTCATTTGCATTTTTTCCCTCCTGTCAGCATCTAACTTATTTATAATTTGTGAGATAATGTTTGATTAGGACACCGACGGTGACGAGTCATAAAAAGTCATAAAGCGTTTTCATCCTGGTGGGCTTTTGAGAATTTGGCCCACCAGTTTTAGTAATAAATCTATTTAGTGATGGGATTTCCTTTTAATAAAATCGATTTTAACTTAACTCTTAAAGTAAGTTCATTACAGTTTAGAGGCCTTGTAAGAATAAGTACCTTTATTTTTATTCCACTTGCCTTTACATATTGTAAAAGTTCTGGTGATGGATTACCATATATTGCGAACGAACTAGGTGAGCCAAATTTTTTAAATAGTGCAAACAACGGTTTACGAACATTGGATTGGTGCCTTAGGACAGCATTTGAGTTCTGATACTTTTCGCGAATTTCACATTCAGTATTATCGCTATTAAGAAACCAATCATATTGAATTGTTTCAGTATCTTTCTCTTTTACGTGATTTAAACACTCAGCGGCATGTTGCTTAAATTCCTCCAGCATGCCTTCGGGAATTCTAAAATTGGCACTAACTTGTATCTCTGACATAGACATAGTTTCACCAATAATTCTACGATTTAATTAAGTCTCTGATTGAGCTTCGTTTATTAACTTGTTACTGCTCTAATTACCAAGCTAGTAATCTTTCTTCCATCTTTTTCATCCAAATATGGTTGTTCGCTTAAAATCTCGATATCTTGGAATCCTGCTGCCTTTATGCTATTAAGATAATTTACTTTGGTTAATGCTCCATCGATGCATTTGCACCAGTTCTCAGGATTTAAAGAATCTTCTTGAATTTCTTTACTTGTTATCAAATCTGATATGACCATCCTGCCTTTTCCGCCCTTTTTCAGGATTCTGTAAATTTCTTTGAATGTTTTTTCCTTGTCTCGAGTAAGATTGATGACACAGTTACTAATTGCAACATCTACCGAGCTATCTTCAACTGGAATATTGGTCTCTATATCGCCTTGCTTAAATTCCACATTTTTGAACCCATCAACAGCAGCCTTTCTTGCCTTTAATAGCATTTCATGAGTGAAATCTATGCCAATAACCTTGCCGCTCTCTTTAACTAAATTAGATGCTAGAAAGGCGTCAATTCCTGCACCAGAACCTAAATCCAGAACAGTATCGCCTTCTTTTAAATCAGCAAAATTAACTGGAGCACCGCAACCGACTCCTAGAATAGAGGACTCTGGTATTGATTCTAATTCTTTGTTATCATAACCAATAGAAATTGAAGATAATTTAGGATTGAATTCAATGGTATTACAACTGTCTTGGGGTGTGCAACAACAGTCAGAATTACCGCTTATTGCAATATCACTATACTTTTCTCTAATTTTGTCTTTTAAAATATCCTCTTTCATTCAGTATAGTTTACTTCAGAAACTATTTAAGTTGTCAAGGAGACTTTAGTAAACAAGGTGTCAGATTGGAAACAAAAGGCAAAGCAATAAACCGATTACCGATGTTTAATAATGAATGTAGTCTTGAAGGATATAAGGCATCAGACCTTATGAAGGAAACAGCGAAAATTCGCCATATAATAACCAAAAGAGGAACAATGGAAATACTGATTCCACTCTGTTGTTCTACAAATCCAGTCAGATACAAGGAATTTAGACAATTACTGAAAGGTTTTAGCAGCAAGACACTAGCACGTAGATTAAAGGAGTTAGAAAACGGAGAAATATTAGAAAGGCAGGCCTACAATGAGATACCTCCTCGAGTGGAATACAGGCTTACTTCAAAAGGACAGGAATTGGTAGAATCAATAATTAATCTATTACAATGGATGAGAAAGTGGTCAAAGTCTATTTGACAGTACTACCAAAACTGGAATAGTGGGTCTATAAATTGTGTCAAAAATGATTCACAGACGACCAGCCCTATCACTCTAATAGTTTTCTATATGGATTCAGTTGTATTGATGTATGAACAAAAAATGGAGAAAAAAGTGAACTCTTGTATTGTATTTTACTTTACTTTAACCTATTATAACCTTAAGGCATTTATGCTCCCCAGTGGTACCATCTAGCAGGGCCTGACAATCCGTTTTTTTCTCACCGCAAAAAGGGCCTCCATCAATACAATATTTAGTAATAGGCGGATCTGCCTGGACTGTATTTGAAATACCTATCGCAACCACCGTAACAACCAGTATTATAGATGTTACTACAAACAGAACTATTGATTTCAATTCTCACAAATTTCTCTTGGTCGGTGATAAAAAGAAAAATGCCATAATCGTCAAACCTGTAGCAGGAATAAGTATGTCAATAGTTGGAAAATCTACCGTTAAGAAGTGTTCTAAATTTTCATATACGAAGAATGCACAAAATAGAATTAATACAACAATTGCATATTTCAAATTGATTAGACCAGTCTTTATGTATGAAGAAACTGACTTTCCTATCATCACCGCTGCAAATAATGAAGCCACCACATACATGATCAACTCTGTTTGGTCATAAAGTGGTATTTGCTGAATTACTGGGGAGACTATATCTATTCCCATGTCTAATCACTAAAGTTGATCAAAGTTATTTAGGCAATTATTTAGGCAGTCCTCATGGCCTTTGACATTAAAAATCATTATCCAAATCATCTTTATACTAATCAATTCCGTCGAACTTAAGTATTCTTGTACGGTCATCTAAATGAAATAATCTCTAGTATTCGAGATGGTAATCATAAATAGCTCGAGAATAAATTAAGGAGAGATCTAAAACACTAGGTATTGAAAAACTGATTTATAATCAATTTATGCTCAACAAATTTTAAAATAATTAGAGGTCTTATAAGAGGGAACAATTGCAAGCTAAAGTTCGCTTGCAAAATTTGACAAGAACGAATAAGAAAGACATCCTGTAGTATTAATTTCGTACACTAAATATCATGAAAATATTATAAAAAATTCTCTAATTTTTATACTAAAATTGTTGGGCCTATATGGACCAACCTTCTGAATAAGCCGACCAAGATGAAAACTTTTCTTTTACCAGTGTGCAGTGCATTATTTTCGTTAGGATATTATAAAAAGACTTTAGTACAAGTATGGAATCAAGAGATGACCTTTTTTCTAGATGTTGAGGATATTGATGAGCCTTGACATTTACTATTTTTTTGCTGTTTCTGTTGCTGGTAATAGCACTAAAGAGTAATAGACGTGGATAAAGATAAATAATCGCTTTCGCGAATGCTAGTGAAATACATGATACAGGATTAATTAATTTGCCATACGTACAATATGACTGGTGTAGACCAATGAAACATTTGTCAAAAATCTGTTTCCCATTATGCTTTTGAATTGAAAAGAGGACGCAAGTGGACGTGTAATCAAAAATTTTCTTTAAGTTTACAATGAGATAATTACGATACGAAAACTTATTAATATTAAAGATGTAGCATCTGGTGAGTTAATCCGATTGGGTGATGATGAACAAGAAACAATCAGCCTCACCAGATGCTTGTGTTTAGAGTAACAAGAACATCTGCAACAAACTATATAAGATTGCTGTAGCAGTCTTCTATACTTGTTGAAATTCTATCAATAGTGAAGAATATTGAGAATTTGTAAAGTTATCCACTTGATAATGGAGAATTTCGAAGTGAGGATGGACAAACCACCAAATGAAATGAAATGTCTAGTTTTTATTCCTCAATATGTCTAGATTCTAGGCCAGTTTGATTATAGCCAAATGCTGCTACGTGACCATGTAGTATTGTTGAGTATGGAAAGAAATACCAATAAATTTTTAAACAGTCGTCGGACAAGAAAAAAACAATGCATAATCTACAATTGAATAACAAAATGATTTTTTCTTTATCCTTCGTTTTTGTAATGCTAGTTATTTTTTCCTCAATGATTTTTTTTCCAAATCGGGTTATTGCAGCAGGAAAATATACTATTGATCCTAAAATCAACATAAAAAAATTAAATAATCCTCAAAAATTGAAGGTAGTAGCATACTCTAATGGAGAAAATAAAACAAAGTACCTAACCGGTAACGATCTGAAGTCAAATACTGCTACCGTTTCGTTCCAATTTGATCGGAAAAATGACAACCTTGTCACTGCTGTTCATAGGGATGAATATGCAGTATGTGCTTACGATCTTAATGCCCAAACAAATGAGATGAAGTCGTATTCTTGCATTGAAGGTAATCTTGAAAATCCAACCGGCAAAAATCCAGTAAACATAGGCTCAGGACCAGTTATAACATTGTCTTCAGGACCATTCAAATCTGTCAAAGGTGCAGAATTAAAGAATCCAACTATAGTGGTCTGGTTAGAAAATCTTGCAGGTAAAAAACACTTAAAAAATATCGGAGTGGTTGCCATGATTAAAGGGGAATTTGAGTATAAGATAATAGATGCACAAAAGATGTTAAAAGAATCAAAGGACAACATAATAAGGGTCCCGCTCCAATTTAACAAGACTCCCGAAATTGGTCCCGTTAGGGTAGGAGATTACTTTTTTGCGTGTGTCTCTGCTAATGTGTTAAAACCAGTAGAGGGAAACGAATGCGAGCATCGAGAGGCATCACACGTAGGAAAGATATTTAATCTAATAGCAAGACACGACTAGATCATATTATCATTGGTAACCCTTCAGACAAAATATCATGGTTTGATATCAAAACTCTAAAATGCTTTCATAGTTGCATTCTACGACTGCTTCAATGAACTGTTTCAGGTCGAAATAATAATCCTCACAGAATTTTTTTCGACAGAAAAATAAACAAACTAAGATTTTTATATTCTTGCCAAACACGATTGCTTATGAAACGTAAAATAATTTCACTTAGCATGACGTTAGCGTTGTTAATTGTTGCAGGCTTATTGCATTCTTCTCTCCTTTTCTTATCATCCTCGAGTTCTACTTCTGTTTTTTCAAAGATATACGCTGAGGCCGTCTCAAACCAGTCATTGACATATAAAGATTCATTGAATGGTATTGGATTCGAATATCCTTCACAATGGAACCAAACCGTGGGAGAGAACGCAAAGGATACGGGAGTTGCATTCGACCTCAGTAATTTCACTAGTAGCGCACCCTCTGGCGTATCAGTTTATACTGATAAGTTCCAAGAGAATAGAGAAAGACTCCTACAGAGTGAGCCTGAAGAGGGTGAAGAAGAAGAAAGACCTCAAGAGAATATGACTCTGAAACAATACATGCAGGATTTTATCTATTCAGAGTATTGTTGCGTTGATTATAAATCCATAAAGTTTAACGAAAGCAAATTAGATGGTATACCTTCGATGAATGTCTCTTGGAATCACGTTGACCAGAATAATACTATAATTGGTAAGAATTTGCTGAATTTTGCACTAAAAGATGGAGTTGCCTACGTGATTTATTATCATATGCCTACAAAAGAAACTTTTGACAAATTCCTTCCACAAGTAAAGGATATAATAAGTTCTTTCAAGTTATCTGGTAACCTTTCAAAGATAATCTAAGTACATTAAGTGGAACAAGACTATTTTATCGGTATACAATTTCGCTAAGCCAAAGGTGGCTTATCGGCATTTACTTCTCGATTCACTTGTAATAGATGCATGAGGAAAAACGTAGAACAATAAGGAACTAGGCCAAAAGCCAAGAAATATCACCCACTGGGGATATTCTATTTCGTGTAAACTATAATGACTAGTCTCCCTAGTACTCGCCACGAGAAGTCATCTGTAATACATTGTAATAATTAATAAGTTCAATAGTAAATATCTAATAATTATATGATTTTAAATAAGGAAAAGATGACTACGCATGTCTTATAACACCAATAACCATGAACACGACCCAGATAACCAGGACAGCTATTCCGATAATAATCAAAATATTCCCAATAGTGCCTGCGGGATATGGAATAGGTGCATATAGTAATACTGCTCCTATTACTATGAGAATTATTGCTAAAATCAGTAAATTCTGACGGGAGACTGTAGTCATATACTAAATCATTAAGCAAACAAACTTTATAACCACATGATTCTAGTAAATAGAACATCGGCGATAATAAACTCCGATAAATTTACTAAATGTGCTAACCGTTATAACTTTTATTGCCTATTTATTGATAGAGAAAACTCTAAATTGATAATAATACTAGAGAAGGAGAAAATAACAGAAGATGTGAACAAAAAATTAGTCAAAAAGGGATTATCCTTAATTGCAACGACGGATAAAGAAATAATATTCAATAAAATTAAACGTCATTTTCTTCACTAAGAAGTATGCAAGCAAAAGAGTCTTTTGATAAAGAACATACAAGTTACGATTTTTGTTCAACACCTTAATATTATCTTTAAAAGGTAATACAATTGAATAAAAGTATGCACGGAAAAGGTAAATGTAGTATTTGTGGATTGGAAAACGAGATTGTTGCAAAAGTTGCTAACGGCGTTGAGATACTCTATTGTAAAATATGTTTAGACAATGAGATAGGTTCAATGTTGGATAATTTCAATAAAATTAATCTTGTTTGTCTTAAATGCGGTTCGCCCAACATACAGAAAGATGATCCAAAGGCCGGAATTAATGAAACCGATATTATAAATGGTATTTACGCAAACGTTGTCCTTACCTGTAACGAATGCAATCGCCGATTTTTCGTAAACGTCTCAGACTATGGTCAAACCTAATTTGCATGAGAGTAAGTAATGCATTATTTTTTAATTAGCCTGCGTGTAAACACGGAATTAGATATTTTATATTGAAATTTCAGATAGACTGTGGGTAATGGCGACAATTCTTATCCGGTAAACAGATTTTTCGGAAAAAAGTTAATTCAAGTGTTCATTGTAGTCCTAATTCTGATTATAATATTTACAGTTTTGTTTTTTGCTATTTTTCACATGTCTATTCCATTAGATGACAATAGTGGTTATCTTATAAATGGAAAGAAGATTTGTCCTAAGGGATAAATCACGATAAAAAGATTATGATTTAGTCTTTTCTAATTCTTTTTTACTAGGGGTCTCAGATACTTTAATGTCCACAAATTCAGGTCTGTTCAAGGGTGAATTGTTGCCGTGCTCGCACTTCAAATTAAAATTCTCAGTACTCACGGTGCACACAGTATATCTTTGACCATCTTCTACAACCAATCCAGGAAAAGTGAATACATAAGACACCTTATCGGAACCTTCATTCGCTGGATTCTGTGTATTGTATAACTTTAGTTTTGTCTGGTCGCCTACATTAACAATAGTCAATATATCTTTTGTTGAATTTGTAATACCAAAAAGACTCACAACTACTTTAAATACGTCTGTTCCAGTGCCAGATTCCGCGGTCGCTTTTAACAGAGAATTACTTCCGACCAAAAAACTAAACAATAACCCTAGTGCCAATACTGAAGCTAGTGCATGAGTCTTCATAAGAGAGTATTCTATTCTAAAATGGATAATAAATAATTAACTCGTAATTTATTGGCCCTAGATTCTGCCGAGTCTAGCAGTATTTGGGTAATATTATTACTGCTGTACAATCTTTAGTATTCGATTGGCAGTACAAATTTTGTAAACAAATAGCGAAATCTTTATTCAAAACATCTTTCGCATTAGAAATTATCATTGGCCATCCATATTAAATGCAAAATTTGCGGCGATGAATTGGAATATAGCGACGAAGTGAATCGATTAGGATGTGCCTTCAAAATTTGTCCTAATTGTATAAATCTTGGCCCTGAAAAGCCAGGTGAATATGTAATACCAAAAGGATCGGATTTACCTCTGTCCGTACATGACAGATATTCTACAATCGTTCCTGACAAGGAAATACCTAGAATATTTCAAGAGTTCTTCGATCAAGTAATCGAATGTTCAAAAGGGATGCGAGAAAAATATGGCCATCATTAATTTAGTGGTCCTTACATAATAAGCCTTTAAGGGAAAATATAAAGAAAATTACTGGCCTTTAGTAGAATAAAGGAAATTGTAAGAAATCTTGTATTATACGTAATCTAACTACCATAGTATTATAATTGTGCGAAAAACCAATTCGTGTGATTTGAATCGTTACTCTCAGGTGACGCCATTAAAATGACAATAGTTACTAGAACACGATACTAAACATTTGCTATACCAAACAAATAAAAAAGTTGTGGAGAATTTATCAATCTTCTTCCTTTTCTACTATTTTTTTCTCCTCAACTGTGTTGCCGAATTCATCTTTCTTTTCTATTTTTGTTTCCTTCTTACTATCGTCTCCCATTGTATTGTATATTTGAACAACATTGTTTAAATCCACTGTCATTTCTTATCAATTGCTCTAAATAAAATTGTGATGGGAATATATGTGTCATTTTGATTGTCTGCCGTGTAACTAATAGAAGGCATACTTGGATTTTATTAGATTTTATTTTTTTTGTTACCATTTAATGATGTATAAAACCAAATAAAGTTATTAGCAAAGTTAAATATACGAAAAAGTATTTGCTATACGTCTATCCGGTTTAATAGAATACCATTTTATCTTTAGTCTACAATCTTTTTTATTTATTAATCAAACAGGATCTCACCTAAGAAACATTAATTTTTTTATTCAAGATATCTTGGGTCAACTGATGCAATTTATTTTGTATAATAGTTGGTATCTTCTTTTGGAAACCATGGAACGGTGCTATGTATATTATTCCATTCTCGGCTGTTGAATTCTTTGACGATTCCAGCCCGGGAGTAAGAATATTTCCTGTAAAGTTATTCATGCCTATCATTTTAAATACCGGATCGTATGCCTTTGCTGGATCTAATATAAATGATGTCACCACAGTATCAGGAGCCAATTTGTTTTGATCCGATACGGCGCCGAATGCGTATACCCCCTTTTCTTTGGCTGCCTGTATCACACCTTGGCCTGCGTTATCAGCTACCTGTAACAAAAAGTCGGCTCCTTTTTCAATTTGAGACAACCCTGCCAATCTTCCCTTAGTTTGATTATCCCAATCCCCAATATAGCTCTCGAGGACTTTGGATTTAGGGTCAATGTATTGAGCCCCTTGTTTATAGCCCTCGTAAATTTTCTTCAGGTTAGGATACTTTTGATCTCCCCCAATAAACCCTATCGTATGGTTTTTAGAGAGCATGCTCCCAAGCGCTCCAAGTAGAAAGGCAGCTTCTTGTTGTTTCGGGAAGATAGAAACAATATTTTTGGATTTTACCAGACCTGTGAACACAATGAACTTTGTATGTGGATAATCATTTGCTAATTTTAGTATCGGGTCACCCCATTCATATCCTTGTGCTATAATAACATCATACTTTTTATCCGCATAGCCTCTGACAGTCTTTGCTATATCTGGGATTGAAACATTATCCAGGAACTTGACGTCATAACCATATTTGGATATAATTTCTTGCCCGGCATTATAACCAAATGCTCCCCATCCAGCATCGCTAAATAAACCGTCTGTGAGGTATACTATCTGTAATGGTTTATTAGCTTCGGTGGAATGATTTTGAATTTGTCCATCTGCATAATGAGATAAGATATACAATCCAATAACAGAAACAATTGAAATAGTTACGACAACAAAAATTAAGAAAATTTGATGATTTAAATTTTTCTTAGAACTATTGTAATTTATCATTCTCATTCCCATTTTTATCTTCATCAATATTATTTGCAAGAGGAAGTGTAAAAAGGAAAACGGCTCCCTGATGTTGGACGCTATTCTCTGCCCATATAATGCCACCGTGCGTCTCAATAATGTTTTTCGCAATAAATAAACCTAATCCAGTTCCTCTATCAGATTTTGTAACAAACTTGGTAAATAATTGTGGCAGTATCTCAGGATCTATTCCAGGTCCATCATCTTTTACCACAACCTGTACAGTGTTTGATTTAATTTGCGATGTAACCAATATTGACCCGCTCTTAGTAAATTTACCAGCGTTATCAAGTAATATAAAGAGAACTTGACCCAATCTCAATTTGTCGCCATTGACACTTATATTCTGCACAGCACTTTCGTAGTTAATTACTAAATCCGTATAGACTAACTGAATATTTTTCCTATATTCTTCAACAGCATTTGATATTAAATCATACAAATTAATCCGCTCTATTGTTAATTTAAAAGTATCGCTCTCAATTCTAGTAACGTCCAATATATCTTCTGCAAGTCTGCCTAATTTATCAGTATTTCTGCGAATAATATCAAAATATTGGACTCTTTTCTCCGATTTCACATTTGCAGATTGAAGCAGATAAATAGCGTTGAGGATGGGTTGTATGGGAGTCCTAAGCTCATGTGCGGCTATGTTGATAAATTGATTCTGTGCCTCATCTTTCTTTTTGAGCGATTCGTTTGCAATCATTAGTTTTTCATTGGATTCGTTCAATTCTCGAGTCCTCTTTCGAACTTCATTTTGCAACATACCATACCATTTTCTTAAGAGAATTACTAGAACTATTATAGCGGCAGTCGTTCCTGTGAGAAGAGAGAACATTTTAATTCCTTCGTTTAATAATACGGAATTTATCGTTGTGTATATTCTGTCAGTCGGAGTAACTACTTGGAGGAAATATACGGGTCTAGTTCCAACCAAAATTGGAGACTCGGTATTCAATCTTTCTCCTTTTCCATAATTGTATAAGGCATATCCATCATTACCAGCTAACATTGAATGAGTGAGGTTATTAAGAACCTGGTTGTGATCTATAAACGCTTGTGTTACGTTACCAAAAAAATTTTTGCCTACTAAATCCTTGCTTGCTCCCACAGCAAGAAGATTTCCTAATTTATCAAACGCAACCAAAAACTGGGACTTTATATTTTCAACGTTACCATATGTCTTAAAATAGTCGATAGTAGGGAGGTTGGCTATTGCCGTTCCAATATAGTGACCGTCTATTACGCTAACTATTGGATACGTAATTGCTATCCTATATTTTCCATCGATGCCCGTGAAACCATTACTGTATACTGGTTGAAGACTGCTTTTTGTTTGTTTCATGTAGTCTCTGGAAGATAAGTCGATATTGACAAAATTTTTCAGTCCTTTTGAAGTCTTGTGTACATTTATGATACCATCTTTATCAGTTATCAAGAGACCATCTACCTCTGTGACAGATTTCAGCTGTCTAAATTTTTCATCTACTATTTTGTCAACTTTGTCTCCTGATAGATTTTCATTCTGCAAATAGACCGAATCAGCTAAATCCTGAAGAACTGAGGTGATATACCGCAAATCAGAACTAATATGTTGAGATATAGAGTTTGTTGATTTTATTTGGCGCTCTAATTCCTGTTCAAATATACTTTCTCTAATACTCTTTTCATTATCATATTGAATAAGAAAAAACAGTCCATATGAGGCTATTGCAATTACGATGATAGAAATGACACCTAATAGCACGACTTTATCAGAAAAAAGTGTCATTGTTACTAGCCTTGTTTTTATATTATTTAATTATGCCTCTTGATAAAAAACAAATTAATTTGATTATTACATTCATTAAGACTCAATTTGAAGGAACACCAAATTGAAGAATTAAGTTTTAGTTTGAAGATACATTGTAATATCGTTTCCTCAAATCTTAATATTATTTGTTAAAAGACTGATATATTTAGTAATAAAACGTAAATTCTAAGTCTTTTAGACAGTTTGACGCTTTTATAAAATAATGAAATTTAAGATGATCACGAATCTCCTTCATTTTTGGTAATATTAATAATAGCTAAAAGATAAAAAAAGTTATAACCTGGTCCAAAGAAGAGTTCAGTTGGCAAAATCTGATACTTGCACCCTTTGTCATCACACGAGAGAGTTCCATATATTGGAGAAAGGACAATATGGGATATGTCTCAAATGTCATTGTACACAATTTAAAGAGTAATCCAAGTTGTAGACTAGTTCTTTGAAAAAGAGTCTTAATTTAATTTGTAATAAAGGGATGAGTTCGTAATGAAAGGGAACTTGTAAAATATTGTCACCTCTTACTTTCAGCATTTTTTATGATTACTTGTCCTTGGTAAGGAAGATAGAAATCTAATATATTTCTCAACTCGCTATCTGTTAATTTTCTCATATTCTGATTTTCGATGATTCCAATACAATATGCCTCTTCAAAATCTTTATTTGACATTGCTATAATAACACAAGTCGGACAGATCTTAATCTGAGAGCTCACTTCTATTTTTTCTTCACATATCATACAAGAAACTTCCCTAGTATCAAAGTTTTCTGACATATAGCTTGATTGGTAATTATATGATATAAGACTTGGACTAGCAAAAGCTTTTCTAAATTTTATACTGGTTTTTTGACTTTCTGATCTACCTTCTCACATTGCATATCGATGCTCTGTTCTTATGTGTACGTCCAATTCCCTATCGTTTTTAAAAACTTGGGCACATTGCGTACAGTACATTTTATTGCCTCTACGGCATAAATAATTGGCTAAATGTGTTAGATATATGGTGAAATTCCACATTAAACTATTATGAGCATTAAACTTTAAAATTCTTTAGACTACGGATACAAGCAAAATAGGTGCCAACTATAGAAAGTATAGTTAATGGGGATCGAAAGTTTCCGCACCAAAACACTCCACGAATAATCAAGATAATATCCTGGATTTTATTTGAGTGTCAATTCCTATCTGATAAATAGGCTACTCCAGAAGAGCAGAAATTTGACTGATGGCTTTTCAATTATAAATTTACTTTTGCATAAATTATAATTGCAATTGCTATGACCTAAATTGATTATTTATTTTCCATTAAATCATTATAATAGTCCCTTCTTTTAGAAATCTTAGAAGCCTAAATGAATAGTGATAAATAGAGTTACTATATCAGAATCAAACAAAAATGGATAGATCAATACTGTCAATCTATTGCATCATTGGGACTATTGATGTGAATGGGTCTGAATTTCTCTTGGTGAAAAATCTCTTAAACTATCTTTTGCTACATTTTCAAATGTCTTTGCAAAGTTTGCATTGAGTCGTGAAAACTCATTTGCGTTGTCTCTTGCGTTTTGTACCGATGTTTTCCAGGTTTCCATAGATGCAAAAAAGACATTATTTGCTAATCTTGTTGACGCTATAGTACTGTCAGTAATATTGCTTACAACTCTTGCATAATTTTCCGTCGCCCTTTTCGGCGAAGTCCAATATGACCAGTACGAATTTTGTACGTTTTCAATGTACGGTATCCATAAGGATTGCACGGAATGTATGACCTCTTTTTGTGATTCTAGAAAATTATCTGCAATATCTTTTGTGGCTTGAATGGTTTCTTCTTGGTACTCGCTAATGGCTTTTGTATAGCGTGGAATTTCCTTTATTGCCTCATCTGTCGTCTTTTTTACTGAAGATTTTGTTTCATCTAAAGTGATGTTGACTATTTCTTGTCCTTTGTTCTTATTTGAAGACATGTAATACAATAATAGACGAAATACTATATATATGTTGGTATTAATTGGTATTTAAAGCCAGACAAACCCGTAGAATGACGCTTTCACGTTAAAATGCATTTGAGTTATCTTTAGTTTCTGACTTGTAGACTCCAAGCTCCTTCAAAATGCTGATTACTACAGGAATTTCTAAATCTAACTGCATCGCAATAAATTCTTCACCAATCCCAGATAAGTACAAATTTCTTACAATGTCTTTCTTGTCTTGAGATATCATTTTTTATTTA
>DATEFQ010000030.1:0-19410 GCA_035280585.1 Nitrososphaeraceae archaeon | reverse complement strand
AATTGGTACATTAATTCGCGATTCCATTTGTTAGAAACAATCAAAACATCGCCAGAAGTAGTATAAGATATCACAATTTTCTGATGTGCTTCATTAAGGTAGTGTCAACGCTCCATCAATCCTACTGTGTACAATGGTTATTAACAGGTTTAATCAATAACTATTCATTTATTCCTAAATCTGCAAAACATGTTACTTATTAATTGAGCGGTGGATTGGAGATGGGACCACATTTCCTTGATTAATCCGACCATCGGTTGGATACATATTTAAAACGGCGATCATCTCCACCACTTTTTTATCCTTATATGGGCGTTTGGCCTTTAGCATTTTGATGATAATTAAATTTGATGGAAAAGACTTAAGCTTGAGATTGTTTTTAAAAAAATTTAGAGTTTAAATTAAATATTCATAATTAATCCCTATCGTAACAAAATTCCGTTTATAAGAGATGCTTTTATGTTTTGCTTAAATTAGATACTGAAATCTTATTATTTTCTAATCAGTAGTTTAATTGCTGCACTCTGGTGGACCTAACTCCTATTTGATGACAGTCAAATGGTCCGCCAGATTAAAATTTTTATAATTTGCTAAACCGACACTTGAGATATCCGGACTGTTACTAGAAAGTATTAATGATTATTGCGGTCATGCAATTGTGTTACGCATATTATTGTCAACTCATTTTTAGGCTGTATTTTTGGAAAACCTGCAATTAAACTATGAGATTGAAAAATAAGTCCTTTACCATAGCAAACATCTACATAACTAAAACTATAGGGTTAGGCAAGTCTATTTTACGCAATGATTACGCCTCAGCCTTGTTTGGAACAGTTTGTTCCAAATTGTTAGGTTCAGAATTTGTAACACATGTAGAAAATTGTCTTCGTTTCTGGACTTCTACACGATTCTCAAAAAGTCTTTAAATCCTATCATACAAGAAAAGGTAAATATTTAAGCATGGCAAATACTCAATGAATGCAGTATTTTACGGCTCTAAAAATAGGCGAAAAAAGAGTTAGAGCAGCTCAAGAGATATTGAATAAATATACTGGAAATCTAGCCATGCCAGCTTTAGCATTGAAGGACACCAATAATAACAATTGGGAACCAGTTGGAGAAGAAAATTATTTCGCGACTGTAACGAATGATAACGGATACCTGATCGCAATATGTGATAAAAATGGAATTGCAAAATCTGTGGCTCAATGGTTTATTGAAGGCAGAAAAAATGAGATTATTAAAAATATTATTCAGAATGAAAACATTACCGAGTATATGGGTAAAGTGATACTTCCAGTTTAAGACTTAAGTAGATTTGTTATATATTGATATTAATTGAAAAGAAAATATGAACAATCTATAGAGATTAAGGGTCACCTTATTGATTCAATGATCTTGACTAGAATATTTGACAAGATCATGGATTTGAAGGGAGATTTTAACGTTCTTGAATTTTATGTTGGAAAAAAGAAGGATGAACTGAGCTATGCAAAATTAATCATTTCAGGAAAAAATAAAAAACATCTTGACCAGTTATTAGGATCAATATATATTGAAGGTGCACAGCCAACTAAAATTAATGAAGTCATCCTAAAGTCTGCTCCAAAGGATATGGTAATGCCCGGAGATTTCTACAGTACTACCAACAATTCTACACAGATTTTTCTAAATAATAAATGGATTACTGTTGAAAATATGATGATGGATAAGTGTATTGTTGTTGATTCTAGGAACAACAAAGCGGAATGTAGAAAAATTAGGGATATTCATAGTGGTGATTTAATAGTAACAGGTGAACAAGGAGTGAGAGTAGTACCTGAGGAACGTCCAAGGGAAGGTGTAGACATTTTTCAATTTATGAGCAGCACGAGTTCTAGCGAAAGACCTACCCAGCAAATAGCAACAAAAATTGCGATGGATATTTATAATACCAAGAAAAATGGCGGTAAAATAGTTGTCACGGCGGGACCAGTAATTGTCCATTCCGGCGCTTCAGAATCCCTAGCAAAGATGATAAGAATGGGTTATGTTGATGGACTGCTTACCGGTAATGCATTGGCAGTTCACGATATAGAGAATTCACTATTTGGGACCTCTTTGGGAATGAATGTTAAAAATGGTACATTAGCAATTCGTGGTCACAGGAATCATATGCAGGCAATAAATGAAGTATTTAAAGCTGGTTCTATAGAAGAATTGGTAAGGAAAAATATTTTAAAATCTGGGATAATGTATGAATGTATAAAAAATAATGTAGGATATGCTCTTTGTGGATCAATCAGAGATGATGGACCAATTCCAGGAGTAATTACTGACGTAATAGCAGCACAAAATAGATACAGAGATATTTTGTCGGACACTAAAATGGTACTTATGCTCTCTACCATGTTACATTCAATTGCTGTGGGAAATATGATTCCTGCACGGGTAAAGGTCGTTGCAGTAGATATCAGTCAGGCGGTTGTAACAAAACTACTAGATAGAGGTACAACACAGGCAATTGGGATTGTTAGTGACATTGGCGCGTTCCTCCCAATGGTATTATATCAACTAGAACAATTGTCAAAAAAATGATCTAAGTAATTATAGATACTTGAGAAGGACAAGATAATTTATCATCTTTTTAAAAGTGATATACGCTACACATTTGGTTTTTTTAATTTGTTATTTATCAAACGCATTGCAATTTTTGGGTCTGCGCGCCCACTAGTATACTTCATTACTTTACCTAACAAGTAATTTATTGCTTGATGGTTTGCTTTTGCATCTTCAACCGCAGATTTTTCTGTATTAAAAACTGATTCAATTGCATCTGTGAGGATTTTTTCATCAGCGATCTTAAGAGAATTAGAATCTTTTACAATTTCTGATGGTAACATTCCGCTCTCAAATATTTTGACCAAGATATTTTTTGCTGTGATTCTACTAATCTCGTCTGCTTCAATCATTTTGACCAATTCTGCGATATGCTCTGGTTTCACCTTCATATTTTTTAAATAGCCAGTACTTTCAGCATCATCGATGATCATACTCTTAAAGTCAGTAATTAGAAAGTTAGCAATTTCGACAGGTGAAAAATATAATTTCAGAATGGATTCAAAGAAATCAGCCAATTTCTTATCATTTATGAGAATATTAGATGCATGTTCTGACAGTTTGTACCCTGACACAAAGCGATGGAATCTTTGATTTGGTAATTCAGGCATATTATCCCTAATATTAGCGATAAACTTATCGCCTAAAACAATAAGAGGAATATCAGGCTCTGGAAAATATCTGTAATCGTGTTCTGCCTCTTTACTTCTCGACATAAATGTAATTTTTTTCTTATCGTCCCAATGTCGAGTTTCGGACATTATTTTGATACTGCGGTTATACATGTTAGTTTGCCTAGTAATTTCATAGTTAATGGCTCTTTCAACTTCTTTAAACGAGTTAATATTTTTGATTTCTACCTTGTTCCCACCATTCATTGACACATTTACGTCACATCTTACTGATCCCTCTAGCAGGGTATCGCAAACTGCAAGATGTTCGAGAGTTAATGATAATTTATTTAAAAAGAGCCTCACTTCCTTTGGATTTGTGAAATCAGGTTCTGTAACAATTTCTATCAAAGCAGCACCCGCCCTATTGTAGTCTATCAAAGCAGAGTTTCTAACATTCATGCCTCCTTCAAGATAAGCAATTCTTCCTGGGTCCTCTTCTAATTGAATTCTACTAATTCTAATTTTTCTTGAATCATCCAGATCGAACGAACCCTCTATTCCTATGCTTGAAAACCCGTAGACATTATATTGGGTTATTTGAAAGTTTTTTGGCAAATCAGGATAAAAGTAATTTTTACGATAAAACATAATCTTGTCTGGAACATTACATCCTAGAGCAATGGATGTCATTGCAGAGTATTCTACTGCCTTTTTATTAATTATTGGTAAAGTACCCGGAAGTCCACAACATGTTTCACAAATGTTTGTATTAGGTCTCTGATCGCGATAGTTTCCACGACAGGAACAAAATAATTTACTTTCAAGCTCAGTTATCTGTGCATGAATTTCTAACCCAATTTTTACTTGACTCATTCTATTTTTGGCCTCCTTTGAATATTAATGGCTTGTTCAAGGGCGTAGGATACATCGATTAGTTTTTGTTCTTCAAAGGGAGCAGCCATTATCTGTAAACCTATTGGAAGACCATTACTAAATCCAACGGGCAAAGTTATTGCAGGCATTCCTGCAAGATTGGCAATAACTGTATTGATATCGACAAGATACATCTTAATTGGATCATCTATTTTTTCTCCAAACTTAAATGGTAGAATCGGCATTGTTGGTCCGATCAATAAATCATATTTTTTGAATAACTTAAGCAATTCCACCCTTAATAGTGACCGCAGACTCCTGGCTTTGAGATAATATTTACTGTAATATCCTGAGGAGAGAACATAAGATCCTATTAAAATTCTTCTTTTTACTTCCTCTCCAAAGTTCTTTCTAACGTCGCTAAAATAAGTATCCCATTGATATTCCTCTATTGGTAAATTAAACCCGTATCGAATATTATCGTATCTAGCAAGGTTACTACTCGCTTCAGCGCTTGCCAGGGTATAGTATGAGGGTAACGCATAATTCAGATGTTTTATCGAAATTTCATCAACCGTGCATCCTATCTCGCTAAATTTTTCAGATGCAGAATAGATAGTTCTTTTAACTTCTTCATCACTTCCGTCAATCAAATCCTTTATAATCGCAATCTCAAATTTCTCTAATTTATTATTGATTGTTAGGGGAGAGGATGACATACTTGTATTGTCCTTATTATCTTTCCCAGAAATTATATTCATTATCATGACAACATCCTTAACCGATCGGCATATGGGACCAATTTGTTCAAGACTATTTGCATAGGAAATTAAACCGTATCTACTAACCCTCCCATAAGTTGGTTTAAGTCCAACTACGGAGCAGAAACTTGCGGGGCATCTTATAGAGCCTCCTGTGTCCGATCCTAGAGAAACGGTACACTCTCCAGCAGCGACAGCAGCACCAGAGCCACCCGATGATCCACCAGGCACATAATCTAGGTTCCACGGATTATGAGTGGGATAATAACTACTGTACTCTGTGGTTGATCCCATGCCAAATTCATCCAAGTTCAATTTCCCTATTATTATTGCACCGCTCTGTTTCAGGCGCTGTATGACAGTAGCATCATATGAGGGAACATAAGATTCCAACATTTTTGAAGCACATGTAGTTCTGATACCTTTTGTAGAAATATTATCCTTTATTCCAACTACTACTCCACCTAATTGACCTATGTCTTCATTTTCCTTAAGTTTTCCATCTATTAGTTTTGCACACGACAGCGCTTTATCCGTGTCTAATGTAATAAATGAGTGCAACCTTGATTCCACATGCTCTAATGTTTTAATTACAGAACTAAGGTACTCTTCAGCACTAAACAATCCTTTTTTAATGCCTTCAACTACCTCATATGCTTGTAGATCATGTAGGTCTGACATTTTATTTCATCTTCGGTCCTTTTAGGAAACCTTCTTCTGTCAAGTTCTTTGTTATAGGCAATGCTCCAGACATTTTGACAACATCGTCTCGGAGCTCATCGAAATTTATTTCCTGTAGATCCAAAACGATCGAATTATCTGAAGCAAGTTCATCAAGAATATCAATGTATTCAATTGTCTTGTCTAGTTGTTCAGGAAATTTTTTAGCTTCGTCTTCAGTCAGATGGATTTTAGATATCTTGGCAAGATATTCTATTTCTTCTTTTGATATCATAATATTCTCATCCTGATATAGATATATTATTTGTTAAGGTGATAATCTATCTATGTCTCTCGGAAACAATACAACGTCCCTGATATTGTCAACGTTACATAAACTCATCATTAATCTTTCAAGTCCTAATCCGAACCCTGAATGAGGCGGCATCCCATAATCAAAAACTTTTAAATGGTAATCAAATGCCTCCGTGCTCAATCCCTGTTTTTTCATTCTTTCAATAAGCTCGTTTTTCTCGTGAATTCTCGTACTTCCTGACGATAATTCCAGATTTCCATACATCAAGTCGAAGGACTCACATTCTTTGTCTATATCTTTTGGTTTGACATAGAAGGGCTTAATTGAAGTGGGCCAGTCGATTATGAAGTAGAAATCCTTCATCTCATCATCCTCGAGATTTCTTAACTTTTTTTGTGAAATGTCATCTCCCCACTCAATTGACTCTCCGCCCTTTTGCAATTTTTCTATTAGATCTGAATATCGATACCTTTGAAACGGAAAAGTTAATTCAGGCAGTTCAATGTTTAGATATTTGAGATGTGACTTGTTCTTCTCCTTTACCTGTTCCCACAAAAAATTAATCATCCTCTCCAATATCTCCATAACGTCATTATAATCAGCGTATGCCTTCTCAATATCTATAGAAGTAGCCTCTGACAGATGTCTATTTGTACGTGAAGGTTCTGCTCTAAAAATGGGACCTATTTCAAATACATTTTCAAATGCCATAGTCAGTTGTTCTTTATAAAGCTGAGGACTTTGAGTCAAGAAGGCTTCTCTGTCATAATAAAAAATAGGAAAGAGGGTAGCACCACCTTCTGTTGCAGTAGCAATTATTTTTGGTGTATTAACCTCGATAAAACCTTCATTTCTGAGAAATTCCCTACATGAGTTCAATACGGTGTACCTTATGCTAAAAATTGACTGAAGATAAGGTCTACGTAGATCTATTGCTCTTAGGTCTAATCTAGTATCAATACCAACTCCTTTCCTACTTTGAATAACAATAGGAGAATTCTTGGCAGTCAAAGATAGAATCTTAAATTCAATTGGAATTATCTCTATTCCATTTGGTGCTTTTGGCTCTGCTCTAACTTTACCTTTTATTGCTATAGAAGCATGCTCTCTAATATCTGATATTTGAGATGAGAGTGATTGCGGATATTCATTTTTTTTAATGATAACCTGAATATTACCAAATCTATCGTTTATTGTAAGGAATTTTATGTTACTATGTTCACGTATCGAAGAGATCCATCCAACAATTAATACCTCCTTTCCGTTCATGGAAGAATCAATATTTTTGGAATAATGCGTTCTTTTCCAGGTAGTATCTGCTGAGCTATTCAAATTGACGAACCTTAACAATTTGAACTTAATGAACAGGTTAATTTAACCTTTTAACACAGATATATGAGAAATTATACGCCGAGAGGTATTAAATCATAAGAATAAGAATCAAAGCAGTATCTAATAATATCATTTATGAGTATAATGTGCCGTTTGTAAATGGACTAGGGCTTTCAAAATGTTTTCAACATGTTCAACTAAGTTCTACAAAAAATAAATAACAATAACGACACGATAAGAGATGTTGGACATCCCCTGGAAAAGTCGATAATTAGGTAAAAGTCACTTTGACTAGGAGATAGTCGGAACTTACAAAAGCATTAATAACATTGTCAAATAATTTGTCTGAAATGGAAAAGGAGTCACTATTATCGCTTTTTTCTTCAAATCCGGATAAATATTATAAAGTTTCATTATTCGATGAAAAAGGGTTCAAAAGGCAAAATTGCAAGTTATGCGGAAAATTCTTTTGGTCTATAAATTCTAAAGAATCTTGTCCTGAACATGAAAACTATAGCTTTATAGATGACCCACCGACATCAAAAAGACTGGATTTTGTAAATACCTGGAAGGAACTAAGTAGTTTTTTTAGAAAAAATGATCACGAATTAATCCAAAGATATCCCGTTGTATGTCGCTGGCGAGAAGATCTATATTACACTATTGCTTCAATTGTAGACTTTCAAAGGCTAATGAATGGAAAGGTAGTATTTGAGATTCCAAAGAATCCACTCATAGTTCCTCAAATGTGTCTCCGATTTAATGATATTGAAAATGTTGGTCTTACCGGTAGACACTACACTAGTTTCTGCATGATAGGTCAGACCTGTAATGCAGACGCGCCAGGGGGATATTGGAAGGACAGGTGTATCGAACTAGACCACGCTCTCCTTGAGAATGTACTTGGTATTCAATCAGAAGAAATCACGTTTGTTGAAGATGTGTGGATGGGTGCTGGAGCGTTTGGTAATTCATTAGAATATTACGTTAGAGGACTGGAATTAGGAAATGCGGTGTTTACTGAATTTGAAGGGAACCAAAGCAATTACCGCACACTTGATAGCAGAATTATAGACATGGGAGCAGGACTAGAACGTTTATCCTGGATCACAATGGGTACCCCCACAAGTTACGATACTACATTCGGACCGGTAATCAATAAACTGAAAAATATGATTAATATCGATTTAGATTTGAATCCACAATTATTATCACAATATTTCAGGAATTTTGCCGAGGAGTATTCGAAATACCAAAATGATATAAAACTTTTGAAAAAAAATATATCAAAAGAGCTGGGATTATCGTACGAAACCCTAGAAAAGACTATTTTAACGTATGAAACACTATCAATAATAGCTGATCACACAAGAACGTTATTGTTTGCAATTTCTGATGGTTCTTTACCTTCTAATGTGGGAGGAGGTTATAATCTTCGAATCATTTTAAGAAGAACCCTTGCACTACTTGCACGTTTTGGTTGGAATCTCAACCTAGAAGACATCATTGATTTGCACATTGAGCAGCTAAAATCAATGTATCCAGAATTAAAGGAGCACAGCAATGATGTGAGAACAATAATTCAAATTGAATCAGGGAGGTATGCATCATCTAAGGAAAGAATGTATTCCATAGCTAAATCCATGCTGTCTTCCAAGAAAAGTCCTAATGTTGAACACTTGATAAAGATGTACGAATCCGACGGAATTACGCCTGATTTTTTACTTGAAAATGGAGTTATTGAGAATATACCACCTGATTTTTATTTGAAATTAGCAGAGCTACACACTTCGCATGAACCAAAACAGGTAGCTGCTGTTGAAACTGTTACAGGACTCGGACCCACAAAATTATTGTATTATAAAGATACCTCGATTAGAGAATTCGATGCAAGAATTCTCAAAATACTAAAAGGCAAATATTTGATTTTAGATCAAACTGCGTTTTATCCGAGAGGAGGAGGACAAGAACCAGATTTTGGTTATATCGAAGGTGCCAAAGTTACGGACGTAGTAAAACAAAATGATATAGTAATTCATAAGATAGAGAACGCATCAAAAGATGTTTTTTCAGAGGATAAAATAGTCCACGGAATTGTCGATAACTCGCGTAGAGTGGCTATAACCAAAAATCATAGCGCAACCCACATATTGAATTCTTCTGCAAGGAACATCCTAGGTTCGTGGGTATGGCAAAATTCTGCTTTTAAGGAAGAAAATTATGCGAGACTGGACATTACTCACCATTCCGCACTGACAAGAGAGGAAATTAGGCTTATTGAAAATACCGCTAACGATGTTGTACAAAGAAATTTACCAATACTAATTAATGTATTTGAGAGAACCGATGCTGAGAACCGTTATTCATTCAGGATATATCAGGGAGGTGCGGTTCCATCCAACAACGTAAGAATAGTAAACATAGAGGGATGGGATATCGAAGCATGCGGTGGAACCCATGTAAATAAGACGGGAGAAATAGGTCTAATAAAAATTCTGAAATCTGAGAGAATTCAGGATGGGGTAGTAAGGCTTGAATTTGTTGCTGGAACAAATGCAGTGAAGCATGTACAATCACAGGATTCTCAGTTGCTTCATATTGCCCAATCCCTTGGTTCTAGCAAAGAGAAAGTAGTAGAATCATTCGATAAGACATCCGGGGATAATGAATTAATGAAAAGAAAATTTAGAACACTTGTTAATAAATTTTCAGACAATATGGCCACAATAGTTTCCCAGAAAGCTACCACGTCAAGGTCAGGATTAAAGTTCTATATTACCTACGATGATGAAATAGGCGATGATTACTATATTGCATTAGGAGAAAAAACTATCGATAACGATCCTTTTTTAGTGTACGTTGCACTTATTCAAGACCAAGAAAGGATAAGAGTCATAGTTTTTGTAGGTGTTGAATCAAGAAAAATTATTAAAGCATCGACAATTGCAAAAGAAGTTTCGCTAAAACTTGGAGGAACAGGTGGCGGAGGAACAGAGAAATTTGCTCAAGGTGGAGGAACAGACAAGAGTAAAGTTCAAGAATGCTTGAAGAATTTTGAGAGTTTGTTGATAAGTATTTTGGATTCTAGTGAAAAAAAATGACGAAAAATTCAGTTGAAAAAATTCCGAATGCAGAGATCAATTGGACGGTAATTGAACAAAAGTGGAGAAAAAAATGGTCTGAAAATAGAATATTTGAATCTGAAACCCAGCCACTTAAGGAAAAATATTTTATTACAGTAGCGTATCCATATCCAAATTCGCCACAACACGTAGGGCATGGAAGAACGTATACTTTGGCTGATGCGCATGCAAGGTACAAACGTATGAAGGGGCATAATGTATTGTTTCCTATGGGTTTCCACTACACAGGAACACCTATTGTATCAATGTCGCAACGAATCAAGTCAAATGACACGGAGCTAATAGAAACTTTTGAGCAAATATACAAAATCCCTGAAAACCTAATATCAAGTTTCCAAGAACCTAAAAAAATTGCCAGATTTTTCCATGAAGAAATCAAACAAGGAATGAAAGAAATGGGATATTCAATTGACTGGAGGAGAGAATTTACGACCATAGATAAGGCCTATTCAAAATTTATTTCGTGGCAATTTAGGAACCTTAGGAAGAAAGGATTAATAGCGCAAGGGTCCCACCCAGTGGGATGGTGCCCTCAGGATCAAAATCCAGTCAGTCAGCATGATACTTTAGGCGATATCGAACCAGAGCTAATTGAATATGTTCTGGTGAAATTCAAATTTGAAGAACAATATGTTATCCCAACTGCGACATTAAGGCCTGAGACTATTTTTGGGGTGACTAACTTATGGATAAATCCCAATATCAACTACGTAATTGCACTTGTAAACGATGAGAAATGGATTATAACAAAAGAGGCAGCAAAAAAGCTGGAATTTTTAAACATGAATGTGTCGATAATCTCAGAAATGCATGGCTCAAAGTTGATAGGAAAATACGTATTTGATCAAATAAGGAAAGAAGACTTGCCAATATTTCCTGCAAGTTTTGTCGCTCCCAATAATGGGACTGGAATTGTCATGTCCGTTCCAGCTCATTCACCTTACGATTACCAAGCCTTAGTTGATCTAAGAAAAGATGCGGATAGCTTGAGAAAATATAATATGACTGTTGATGTTGTTCCCATAAAAGTAATACATACTGAAATGTTCAGCTCAAACGACTCCTCCCCGGCAGAAGCGATAGTGAACAGTTATTCAATAAGGGATCAGAACGATCCAAAACTTGAGGAAGCAACTAACAAGCTGTATTCCGACGAATTTCATAACGGTATTCTGCTGCCAGCAATAGATGTTATCGGAAATCTGAGCGTTTTAAAAGCGAGGGATACAATGAGAGAGGAAATAATCAATAAGGGAATCGGAACTAACATGTATGAATTAAAGAATGAGGTAATTTGCAGATGCGGTACTCGTTGCGTAGTCAAGTTACTAACAAACCAATGGTTTATCAATTATGGCGACGAAAATTGGAAAAAATTGGCATATGAACTAATCGATAATATGGAAATTCTACCTGAAGAAATAAGACAGGAATTTACAAACGTAATTGATTGGTTAAAAGAAAGGGCTTGTGCAAGAAAAAGCGGTCTAGGAACGAAACTTCCATGGGATAATGAGTGGATAATTGAAAGTCTAGCAGATTCGGTTATTTATATGGCCTATTATCTGCTTTCCAATCATATTCGTGATGAAAGTGATACTCAAGAGAGTGTAAATAAGATAAATGCAGATGATTTGGGTGATAGTTTTTTTGATTACGTTCTTTTAGGAAAGAATGATAGTCATTTAGTTGCTAACGAATCAAAAATTTCTGTACAATTATTAGAAAAAATCAGGAACGAATTTCTGTATTATTATCCAGTAGATTCGAGGCATTCTGGAAGGGATTTGGTTCCTAATCACCTTACGTTTTTTATATTTAATCATGCAGCAATTTTTACCAAGGATAAGTGGCCAAGGCAAATTGTCGTCAATGGCTCGGTACTGATGGAAGGTAAAAAGATGTCTAAATCACTTGGAAATATCATTCCTTTACGACATGCAATAGAGGAATACGGTGCCGATTCAATCCGCCTTACAATGTTAGCTTCAGCAGAGATACTACAAGATTCGGACTTTTCCTTTGATTTAGTAAAGGGAATTAGATCCAAGTTGTTTGAAATTTATAGAGGCATAACTGTACATAAGGACATTTTTACATTAAATCAAAATAGCACAGATAATACTGAGCTTGAAGATCTCTGGATGTCAAGCAGGATACAAAACATTATTTCAGAAACTACTTCTGCCGTTGAGAAATTAAGAATTAGAGAAGCGTTACACAGTATATTGTACCTAATGGATAATGATCTTCAGTGGTACCAAAAAAGAAAACTAGCAAAGAACAAATCAATATCTAATATTTACCTAAAGGAATTCTTCGAAACAAGGATAAAATTATTATCGCCATTTGCTCCTTTTATCTGTGAGGAAATCTGGGAAATAATGGGCAATCATTCTTTTATTAGTTTATCACCGTGGCCCGAAAGTGACGACTCAAAGATCTATCTGAAAACAGAGGATAATGAAAGACTAATTCGAGGTACAATAATTGACATACATAAAATAACAAAAGTTACTAAAATGATTCCAAAAAAGATTATGATCTATACTTCTTCATCCATGAAGTATGTGTTATATAAAAAATTATTGAACAGAATACAGAGTCAATCTACTGCGAACTTTGGTGTGCTAATGAAAGAATTTGTAAATGATAATGAAATCAAAGATTTTGTAAAGCAAAACCCTGAGTTGGTAAAGAAAATGATAGATGACATATTGTCAGAATCAGTAGAGGTTAGACGCAGAAGAACGAAAATCGATTTTTTTGATGAATTGATACCACTGCAAGATGCTAGATCATTACTAGTTAGTGAAATCGGAAATGAGCAGCTTGAAATATATATCTTTTCTGAAGACAGCAGTGACAAATACGATCCGAAGCAAAAATCAAAATATGCGAGACCGTTTAAACCAGCTATATTTATTGAATAAACTTTGTGTCATTTGTATGTAAGTTTACTGTATCGAATCATACGATAATTGGTATTATTGCTACTTTTGGCGCGGACCGCAAACCACTTCCTTTTACCAAATACTTCAGTTAACGGTAGATTGTAAATTATTATATTGATTGGATATACTATTAAATTTAGAATCGTCTCAGATAATTCAAATTGTCGCTGGCCAATTATACTCTAGTTTGCTCAAACAGGGATCTTGCAAGTAAAAATCTCTCGCGTTGTTTGATTGAAAATTTTGGATTCACGAAGGAGGCAGATTCAACCTTTAGTTCGAATAATTATCCAAACATTGTTTTACACGTTTCCGAAAATAATTTGCTGTATCTAGAAAATCTCGATGAAAAGTATCCTAATTCATCATGTTTTATTTTCCTATCTCAGCACAGATCTCAGGCCAATGTACCAGCGTTAACGTGTCACTCGACAGGAAACTTTGACAAAAATAATTTTGGGGGCAAAGAAAGAGAATTAGGAATATGTTATCCATGGCTTCAAAAACAATACCTTATAGAATTAAGCAATCAGAAGGATTTACTTCCCAATTATGATATCATTATAGAATCCACACATCATGGTCCGACATCACTAAAGAAACCAATTCTTTTTATTGAAATAGGGTCGACTGAAAAACAGTGGACTGATGAAATTGCAGCAAGTACGATTTGCAAATCATTAATTAAAGTAATTGCAAAAAAATATGAGTTTTGTGAAAAGGTGGGCATAGCTCTTGGAGGCAATCACTATCCCATAAAATTCAATAAGATGTTACTCGAATCAGAATTTGGATTAGGGGCCATCGCCACCAAATATGATTTACCATATTTGGATAATTCTTTAATAGAACAAATGGTTTCTCGCAATATCGAAAAAGTAAATTATGCAGTCGTGGATTCTAAAGGACTGGGAAAAGAGAAATCTAGAATATTATCTGTACTGGAACAGGTTGGAGTTGAAGTTGTAAGAATTTAAAGTAATAAAAATATGGCTATAGTTATTTATTATTGTGTAGCGTCAGTAAATTATGGTTCACACTAATAGAAATATTCGCAGGAAAACAAGTACGCGTCATATCGATAGACAGCATGTCTACAACTTTGTTTCGAATATACCCCCCGGAAAAGTTGCGACATACGGACAATTGGCGTCATCGTTAGGTTTTCCTCAGGCGGCACGTGGAATTGGAAAGATTTTAAACAAAAATCCACGCCCGATCATAGTGCCTTGTCATAGGGTTGTTTGTTCGGACGGAAATGTGGGAGGTTATATGTACGGAAAAAAACGAAAGATCTCGTTGTTAACTGATGAAGGAGTTCCTATTGTTAATGATTGCATAAAAGATTTTGAAAAATATAGAGTTTAGGGTTAGACTTACTTGTGCGCCTTTGCTTGTTTGGCGAGTTCTCTCAGGTGTGATAGAGATCTAACATTGCCACCATTAACCTTTTTATACAGATCCCAAAATGTATCTCTATTTATTTCATTTCTCGCTTTTAATATCTTTAAATGACGTCTCATGGCCCTTGTGCGCTTTACATAAACTTCTTTCTTACCTTGTCTGGCAGTTTTCTTTCCTTTCTTTGATCCCGCGGAAGTACCATGTTTTCTTCTCGTCTTTAATTTCTTCTCTGCTCTTGACCTGGATATTCCTCTTACCTTTACTGTCCATATAGTTCCGTTCTTAATTAAGGAACGCATATCCTCTCGTGTGATAGCATCAGCAATATCATCAAGTTTATCTGGCTCGAAACGAATTCTATTTACTCCTACGCCCAATACCCTTGAGATCAGTTCTCTTTTTTTTCTTAGATTTACTACCATTATGATTTAGCCTCTTTTTTTCCCGGGCTTTTTTTTGCTTCTTTCTTGGGTTTTGTGTCTACCTTTGGTTCTGCTTCTTTCTTGGGTTTTGTGTCAACTTTTTCAGGAGACTTCTCTGCTTCAATCTTACCTGGATTAAGGATCTTGATTTTTAACTTTGTGGCTTCTGTAACTATATCTATTCTCTTTTTGTTGCCAACTCCATGAGCTATTCTAACAGCATCTTTCTTAGGATCAATTTTTATCAAATCCTTTGTATTAAAAATCAAAATATCATTATAGCCTGACGGATGCAAGCCTCTAGCTTTTCTAGGTCCCTTGTAACCTACTTTAACTAATTGTGGAACTCCTGATACCTGTCTCCTCATCTTATTGTCTTTTCCCTTAGGTTTTCTCCAATTAGTGGCAAGTTTTTTATACCTCCAGCTCTCTTGCCTCACAAAATCTGGCCTTTTTTCTGCAATCTTTTTTCTAAGTTGCAGGAGTTCCTTATTAATAACCATTGAACTATTGTCAAGACCCTATTTTTTAAATAAAAATGTTTCTAGATACACAATCTGATTATTCGGAAACGGTGTGATACCCGTTTGCCTATTCAAATCAACATTTGAGAGATTTATTGAATTATGTTTATGAATCCGTATTTCTCTCTCATAGTTCTTAAAACTGACATATTGTATTCAAAAATGCGGTTTGAATATTCTTGTAGTATTTCCATCATTGGTTCTGATGTCTGATGCGTATAGAATCCTGGACAATCGCCGGTTAATTGATATGAAGCATGTACAACTGGTTTCCCATTTTTAGATTCCATCCATGAAGAAAACGGATACAGCCAACAAACACCTGGTTTATCAGGATGTATGACACAACTTCCACATTCATTTAAGAATCTACAGGATAAAGGCTGCCCATCTTGATTTTCCGTCTCATTTTCCTTCCTCTTTAGTGAAATCATACTAATAGTTGTAATTACGTTATTCATTGTCGAGGTTTCATTCCAACTAGAGATAGTCGTTTCCTTTTTTATAAATTCAGATTCTGATACGTATCCCAATTTATTGGAAATTAATGAGATGTCGTCTTTAGTAAGTGGCAATCTTCCCTGCTTCTCGCAACAATTATGACAGTCTGGCCATAAGCATTTCCAGAGAACAAAAGTAGCATCTTTCGCTAGATAAGGGATGTGAAAAATCACACCATTTACGGTTATTTGAGAATCAGTGACGTCATCGCGATTTCCGATATGAAGATCATATACTGACTGTTCTATTTTCCATTTGTTTCTCAATTCATCCAACGACTCTTTTACCTTTAATTCTTTCAAAACCAATACCACTATAGCAGGACCCAAGTTTAAATGTGCCTAGGGAACAATTCTCATTTGAATCGCGAGATATGCCTAAACTTCAGGACCCTAGTACCCCAATGCATCAGACAAGTGTTAAAGGCAAACATGCCTCATCAACACAAAATAGGAGAATGGTCTGGGACAATATCATATGGCCTTTAATATTGGATGTAAATCGTTCCTATTTCACTCTAAAAGAGTATCACTCTGAAAGAGACAGGTTTTGTAGAAACAAAAGGGTACAATCTTCAAAGGTTGCAGGGGGTTTCGTCTCGCTATTGGTTAAGGGTATACTAATTAGACAAAAAAGTATCTATTCTATACACTACAGACTCATTCCCTATATGAGAAAAAAAGCAAATTTAGAATATGGTCAGGCGATAAGAGAAGCAAGTACCAAGCGTTGATAATTTATTTCAAGTATTAAATTTCGGCCCATAGTCCATGGTAGAATTCAGCTTTGGAAGATCCCTTATCTATATTTTATAGTTTGCAACTTTCCGTTATCAGCTGTTACTGTTATCTTTTTAAAATTTAGATCGTCTTTTTCTGGGGTAACGAATATTGCACTAAAAGGTGCTATAGAATTGAAAACTTGCTTATTCTTATAATCATCATCGAACACTAGTGTGATATTATGAATTTCTTGCAGATTGTTATTATTTATCTTTATACTTATGGTACTCAAAGTTTCTCCTGTTTCAAATATCTCTACAGTTAGTCCGGCTCTTGGAATAAACACTAACAATACAACGATAGCGACAATCGCAAAGCCACCATAAATGCCGTAACGAGCTATCCTTATCCAATCCCTTGATTTCCTACCTTTGCGATTAAATTGCCAGTCATCATCCCATCCTCCCAATTCTTTCAATCACATATTGCGCAAATTTATTATTAACATTTTATTGTCGAAAGGCTAAAGTAGGCTACAACTACTTAACATATGATCTAGTTTTATCAGGATTGCTATTTGTTGAACTTTCTATACAATGCAATTATGTTATCACAGTTCTTGCATCTGTATTCACCTTTTTCTACAAGTATGACTCCTTGTTCTAGTTCCTCATTAGGGGTCTCATATTTTATAATCGGAGAACCATCAAATTCCTTTGCACATAGATTACAGTAATATTTCAAGAATCTGTCTTCACTCAATCTCCCGATGTTTGCCAAAAAAATTTGCGGAATTCCCAGGTTCGCCCTAATTTCTTCATCCTCTGTAATTTTTACAAAAGCGTACCCACCTGAACCTAACAATTTCTTTTCTTCAAGATCTTCATTTTCATCCATGAATCTTGTATGCATAGAAGCATAATTTTAAACTATGATTGAACTATCCATGCGTAATTAGAGTAAAACTAATCATAATGCATGCCTCTTAATCATAAATGCATTCACAATTTGATTCGGATCTATTGAGAGATAGGGTTGAGTTCAAGCTATATGCCGCCGAAACACATTTGAAAAATCTAAAGGAAATTGAGTTAAATTATCCAAATCTAGAGGAAGATAACCCTTCAGTACAAGTTGAATTGGAAATTGACTGCTTTCTTGCTCAAGTTTTGGGAGCAGTGGATTGTCTTTTGATTTTAATTAACACCAGGTTGGAATTAGGAATTGCAACAGGAAAAGTTGACGTGGCTACAGTTCAGAGTGCTTTAAATGCTAGAACTAAAAATATTAGCCTCCTAACTGAACTACATCAAGCTCTAGAACATGAAAGATGGCTTTGGACCCTTATAGAGTTCAGAAATCATACAATGCAAAGGCCTTCCATGGAAGCTCAAGCACTTGTGTTCGATGACAAGACGACGACAATTAAACCACTTCATCAGAGCAAACCTAAACAAGATTCTACTGCACACATGGACAAGAATTTGATAGCATTTTTTGAGCAAAGTGTAAAGCGACTAAGGGAATTGATTAATACAATTAGAATGAAAGAATCCCTACTAAAGTAGATATTGATAAATAAAAAAGGTTTAACCAATGGATATTAATCAATTTAGAAATACTTATAAGGCTGGTGCATCAATGGTATAAAAATATTTCCATAAGTTTATGGTAGAATTCTCAGTTTACTTATCATCTTTAGGTGGGGAAGAAAATCCTTGAAGACTACAAATGTGAGAGTTGTGGCCATATCTGGATTCCAGGCAAATATCAATATAAAAAATAAAGAACGATAATTTGTCCTAAATGTAAGAGCCCATATTGGAATATACCAAAAAAATGAAAAAAGGAATTAATTTTCGCAGTTAGCATAGTTTAGTAACAATCTTATGAAACTTAAATCCTAAAATCAGAATGATTTTTATATTGTACTTTTGTATTGGTAAACCTCTACATTCGTGTAGAGCGCCTGGTGGGGCCGTCCATCTCACCGAAAAATGGCCCCACCGGTGTTTTATTATAAAATGAGTTCTTGTTTCCCTAAGGTGAAAGATGATTTAAACTTTATTATGCATAATTTTAGGAATTCTAAATTTTGAACACTCGCATTTGTTACATTTAGTAGGGCTATTTCTGGGTGATTTCCGAACATGAGCCGATCTTTTATGTCCGCACTCACATCTATCGTTTTGACTCAAGGACACGTTGGTTGGATCAACAACCTATTAAAAATTCCGATGACTTCGAGTAAGTAAACTTAGGTAAGCCATACTCTTATAATCCGTACAAGTAGGTACTGATACTTCCAACTACATTTCGAGACGAAAGGCCGGTGGGAATCTCTTATCTAGTCCTGTACGCCCACCGGTCTTAAATTTGATTACTCCCTCTCTTTAATGGACCTTGTACATTAAATCCTCACAATTCTAATTCAATCTGTGACTGCCGAACAAACACTGCTCCAAGAAATTGAAGAATCAAAAAGATGGATTGGTACACAAAAAGAGGAAAGTACCTATAAAAGAGATCTGAAGATAAGAATTGAATTAATAAATTGGGTTTTAGAAAATATGGAGAATCCGAGTA
>DATEFQ010000029.1:0-2273 GCA_035280585.1 Nitrososphaeraceae archaeon | reverse complement strand
GCGCACGTAACTATGATGGTAAGGTCTGAATCTTTCCTATTACAAGACAAATCATAGCCGTTCTTGTAAAGTATTCCTTTGATTATTTCTGCGTCTGCAATATTAGCTGAACATCCAAAAGCTTCTATCCAGACTTTCTTTTTGTCAGACGTTTTGAAATTTTGAAAATCAAAACTAGTGTTAGCCTTTGAAAAGGTTGAATAATTTAACTTGCCCAAGGCTATCAAATATATTGGAAATTATTGGTAATATATCAATTATTTTGTCACAGAATCAATGATTGAAGTACGCCGCATATTTGTATTCTAGTTTATTGCAAGTTTCTCTTTCAGAGTGAATCTAAGAATTCAGGGCTTCCTTTTTAGTCCTAGGGTATCGGATTCAATTATTCTTTCCGTGGCATTAATAAGTTTCTGTATATCTTTTACATCATGCACAGTTGAGATAGCGCCCATCTTATGAGGCAAGAAAAAAATTCCGTATTTTGTCATTAATGAAAAATGATATTTAGCCAGGGTTTCAGTATCGGACAGAGATACATCATTTGCGTTCATTATATCATTTACTTTATTTGAGAGAAAATGTGCTAGAAAAAGGGAACCAGTGCCGGTTACCTTTGTTTTCAATCGATAATCTGAAAATAATTTTCTTAAACCATTGCGTGCTATGCCTCCTAATTTATTGATTTTATTATAAACTGTTTGTCGGTTTTTGCTGATATAATTTAAGGTGGCGTATCCGGCAGTCATTGTAAGAGGATTTGAAGAAAAGGTTCCACCGCCAACATAACATAGCTCTTCCTTAGACCTATTCACTACTGGATTAGCTACATCCATTATCTCTTTTTTACCGCATACAACTCCTATTGGAAGGCCTCCTCCAACAATCTTTCCTAGAGTTATGATATCTGGATTCAAACGATATAGGGAACAAACGCTTCCAAAATTCAATCTAAATCCAGTAACAATTTCATCTAAAATAAATAATAAATCGTTTCTTTTGGAATACTCCTCCAAACCCTTCAAGTAATTGATATCCGCGGGAATACAACCACCGCCACCCAATACTGGTTCTATAATTATGCAAGCCAAGTCATCTTTTACACTGTTTAGCAATTTGATAGATCTGTCCAAATCATTAAATGGAATTGATTCAACAAAATCACCCTCGGCTCCGGTCATACCTTTTCCTTCATCAATTTCGAATGGATAATTTACCGATTGCATCAAATCTGTATTAAATCCATGCCACCCACCAATGGTTTTACAAATAATCCTTTTTTTAGTTACAGCTCTAGCGATTCTGATTGCGTACATTGTAGCTTCAGAGCCCGTAGTACAGAATCTTAAAAGTTCGCTAACAGGGATCGATTTTTTTATGATTTCGCCTAGCTTCATGCTTATATCATTCACAGTACCGTATAGCGTACCCTCACGGATTTGCTTATCAAGTCTCTTAACAACTGCATTTGGTGAATGACCTAGAATTAACGCCCAATGTCCCATCCAGTAGTCCACATACTTATTGTTATCTACATCAAAAAGATGCTTATCTCTGGCCTTGTTAACAAAAAATGGATAGGGTCTAAAAAAACGAATATTATGACTAATGCCTCCAGGGAAGATTTTTAGAGATTTGTTATAAAGTTCTCTTGAGTTGTGAGTTTTTTTTTTATATAAATTATGTATACTGTTGGATATCACTACAACGATCTTTTACAAGACCTATTTATTACGATTATGAAATATCAAATAGAGAATAAAAAAAGGTGTCATACAAAAGAACAATATGATGTTTTGAAAAAATAGAGAACTCTATCGTATTGAATGATTTTGAATCCATCATCTAGTTAGATGTAGATCAGGTGCGTTGGGCTATTAGTAATGGCAGGCTGAACATCTCGCAAAAAGCTCGATGCGTACACCTCCATTCTATCAACGCCATCTTCTTTGGCTGCCCTTCTCTTTACAGAAGGCTGTCTTTTCTCGGGAAAGGTTTCCTCCTTAGATGCTTTCAGGAGTTATCCTAAACAGCTTAGCTGCTCAGCCTGCCCTGTCGGACAACTGATATACCAGAGGCTGCGTTGCCCTGTTCCTCTCGTACTATGGGCAACTTCCCCTCAAACAACCACACCCCTGTCAGGCAGAGACCGACCTGTCTCACGACGGTCTAAACCCAGCTCACGTTCCCCTTTAATGGGCGAGCAGCCCCACCCTTGGCTCCTGCTGCAGAACCAGGATGGGAAGAGCCGACATCGAGGTACCAAACCGCGG
>DATEFQ010000028.1:0-21634 GCA_035280585.1 Nitrososphaeraceae archaeon | reverse complement strand
CCACTCTTTTGAATTTGTGAGGCAAAAATTTCATTTAAGGTTGAATTTTTCGTAGTTTCAGGCTCCTCTTCGTCCTCATGGGCGTTATGTGAATCTTTTGTAAGACCTTTATCATTCATATATTCATGTAATTTTGTACTATTAAATAAATTGTATGAACAGACTTGCTTCATGATCTCGAATACTTTTTAATACTTGTGACCAGAATGTGCTCATCTTAGCTATATTTAATAGTGTATTAAAATGCCATCAACTTATGCCAATACGGAGTGATAGAATAGTTGGATAGTGCCCTTGAATTTGCTAATAAAATTGTACTTGTCACTGGCAGTGGCACTGGGATAGGTCAGGCTATTGCGAAAAAATTTGCTGAAAATGGAGCAACCATTATTTTGCTAGGAAGAAGAAAAGAACCTTTAGAAGAAACCAAATCTCAATTGGAAAACATAATCGCAACGTCAGGTAGCTTGGCAAAAGTCAGAATATTTCCTGGAGTTGATGTTTCTGATGAAGAAGCAATAACGAATATGTTCAGTACTATATCAAAAGAAATAGGTATTGTGGACATTCTTGTAAACAATGCGGGAGTTTCAGGTCCGGTAAAGCTTTTCACGAATTCTAATTTTTCCGAGTTCAAAGAGTGTATAATGATCCATCTTACAGGTACATTTTGGACTACTTTCAAAAGCATTGAAAATATGAAAAAGGGTTGCAAAATAATAACTATATCCACTTTCTTTACAGAAGAAAATAGATATGAACAGAGACCATATAGGTTTAGAACACCTTACACCAGTGCACAAGGTGCCAAAAATAGGCTAGCTGAAGCATTCGCGTGGGAATTAGTTCCTGACGGAATTGAATCAGTCGCAACTAATCCAGGTCCGGTTCATTCAGATCGGATTTATAAAACTGTATATCCAAAAGCTGCTGCGGAATTTTTGCGTATCGGAGGCTTTCCTGGATTATCATCTACTGAGATAGAGAAAATATTGCAACGACTATTGAATGTATTAGGCGAGGACCAGGCAGTGATTGAAACTGAGATATCCTCGATCATACAAGGGTTGTTTACTGAAAGGGCTAAAAATGAAGATGACAAGTCAAAACTTAGTTCTACACTTAGGGAGCTTTTATCAAAAACTCAGGAAATTGCTGAAAAAATACAGATGAATACAAAAAAAATGATAGTTGACAAGGAATTTCTTTCGCAGGAACAAGTCGCAGACATGGTACTAAACTTGTCGTCTGAAAAGATGAGCAAATTATTAAATGGAAAGATAGTTCCGAACGACAGGGTGTTTTATCCCACAAGACCGATAATTGGAACTTATCTTCAACAAAACAAAATTGATCTGTCAAGCAAAGTCATCGTACTGATAATAAATTCATCTTCAGAAAAAAATTTCAGACGGGCAAAATCAATTGCAGATTTCCTTGTGAATAAGGCAAGACAATTAGTAATACTGACGAGTAACTCGAAGGACTTGAGTTACTATAAGGATTTTCATTCTCATTCTGTAAATCTATCTAGTGAAGATTCTGTGAAAAAAATATTCAAAGTAATCCGTCAAAAGTTCTCCGCAATAGACGGAGTAATACTAATCACCGGAGAATATGATTACGAGGTGGCGTTAAAGTCTCTTAATAGAAAGCAATGGGATGATCTAGTTGAGAAGTACATGTTTGTACCTGCTTTGATTACTAGGGAATCAGTAATGAGCATGTCTCCAGAGGGTGCATTAAATGAACCGTCCCTATTTACTGGTTCAAGCGGATCTATAATTATTGTCGGACCTGACTCTCCTGTTGGTGGTAAAATATCTGGAGTTGTTAGAGCCAGATCAGAAATATTTCGTGGTGCGCTGAGACCATTCAACGCTACTGTCAATCAAGAATTGCGAGATGTTATAAAATCAAATATAAGACAATATTTATTGCTGGCTGGCAACATAGAAGGTGGGCTTCCTGATGAAGTAAAAATTATTAAAATGATAGCGAGTATAATTTCAGATCCAGATAGCGGAAACAATCAAACTATATTCTATGTAGACGAATCTTAAGAATTGTGACAACAAGTTTTACAATTTGCCACTGTTTTCCAATTTTATAAAAAAATACATTAATCTACAATCTATACACTATTTCAGATGACTGACAAATTCGTCTTAGATACCAGTGTGATAATTGATGGGAAAGTTCCAGATATCATACGAGACAAAATCGAACCAAACAGTCAAATAATAATACCCGTAGCTGTCCTCGACGAGCTTCAAGCACAGGCATCAACTAACAAGTCACAAGGAATAGAAGGATTGATTGAAATAAAGAGGATAAGAGATGTATGCAACGCTAGAAAAATAAATCTAGAATTTGCCGGAACCAGACCAACAATGGATGAAATCAGGCTGGCCAAACATGGGAGGATAGATGCCATAATAAAAGATATAGCTCTGGAAAAAGGTGCTACATTGATAACGTGTGATTACGTTCAACACTTGGTGTCAGAAGCACATGGAATTAAGTCAATTCATATTAGTTCGTCTAAAATAAATTCAAAGTTACAATTTGAAAAATATTTTGATAATGATACAATGAGTGTTCATCTGAAGGAAGGTACTTTTCCATTTGCAAAAAAAGGTGTTCCTGGTAATTTAAAACTGGTACGTTTAGAGGAAAAGATCCTTACGTCTGAAGAAATCTTTGACATTACAAAGGAAATTTTAGAGCAATCTCACTCAAGGAAAGGATTCATTGAGATTAGCAAAGATGGAGCAACTGTCATCCAATTCGGGAAATATAGAATTGCCATTACTAAAGAACCCTTTTCAGGCGGACAAGAAATTACAATCGTCAAACCGGTTGCGAAGTTAACATTAGAAGACTATGGACTCAGCGAGAAATTATTATCTAGATTGACAGCGGACGTAGAGGGAATAATTATAGCCGGACCACCCGGATCCGGCAAGAGTACCCTGGCAAGTAGTCTTGCAGAGTTTTATGTTACCCAAAATAAGATCGTTAAGACATTTGAATCTCCTAGAGATTTGCAGGTACCAAAGGAGGTAACTCAATATGGGCCACTGGAGGGAAGTTTTGAGAATGCTGTTGACATTTTGCTACTTGTACGTCCTGATTATACGATATTTGATGAGATTAGACGGTATAGAGATTTTCAGGTGTTTTCTGACATGAAGTTAGCTGGAGTAGGAATGATAGGTGTAATACATGCAAGTAAACCTTTGGATGCAGTGCAGAGATTTATTGGTAGAATTGAATTAGGCATGATACCACAAATTCTAGATACAATAATCTTCATGGATTCTGGAATGGTCAAAAAGGTTTATGAAATCTCCCTCACTGTCAAAGTGCCGTACAAGATGACAGAGGCGGATCTAGCTAGACCCGTAGTAGAAGTTAAAGACTTTTCGACAGGAGTAACTGAATATGAAATTTATACATTTGGTGAGGAAAATGTCATAGTACCTGTTGACATAAATAATGATACCTATCAAAACAACATCTATAAACTTGCAGAATCCAAAATAAAGGATGTAATACGCCGTTTTGATCCTAATCCAGAGATATCCATTTTATCAGACAATAAAGTCAGAATCAAGGTCCAAAAGGATACAATTCCTCGAATAATTGGCAAGGGTGGGACTACGATAAGTGAACTTGAAGATATGCTAGGTGTAAGAATAGATGTAGAAATGAAAACCCCTACTCTGGGTAAAGAAATAAACTTTGAAATTAGCGAGTCTGGAAATGGTGTTGTCATATCCGTAGACGAAGAAACTATTGGTAATAAGGTAAATTTGTACATTGATGATGAATTCATTTGTGCAAATCAGGTAGGGAAAAAGTCACGAATCAAATTAGACAAAAGATCTGAAAGCGGTAGAAAGATATTAAATGCTATTGTGGCTGGTCAAAAAATAAAAATATTTCAAATCGAAAATTAATGCATCATATTTTCATAAAAAATGATAATAGGAATTGATTTGACTATTCCTGTAGTTTAACTCTTAACTTATTTTGTAAATCGTGCCATCATTAAAAGAGAGTACGTAAAGATATCCATCAGGTCCTGTTTTTATATCAGTTATCCCCGCAAATCCTTTACCAAATATTATTGAATTAAGTTCCCCGCTATTATTGACTACATGGTCTTCAAGACCTGGATTATCAAACTTGAAGCCGGTTCTATCAGCATTCAATTGAAATCTGTAAAGATTTCCATGTCCATAGTCACCAACAAATGCATTATTTGCATAATCCGCACCTAGTTTACTTGAATTCAAAAATTCAATATCCGTAATACCAAAGGAGTCTACAAAACTCAGCACTGGATCTTTATATTTTGAATTTGGAAAGTTTACCAAATCATTCTGGGTTATTCCACTTCCCGAAATTGGTCCCGTAACTAATTTCCAACCACTGTTAAATCCAGGTACAACCATATTGATTTCGTCGTGCGAATCCTCGCCATTTTCCGTATCCCATAAGTTTCCTGTAACTGGATCTACGCCCAATCCAAAGCTATTTCTTATTCCATAAGCTTGATACCAATTTATAGGAGCCTTAGAATTGTTAGTTTTGAAAGGGTTATTAGGTGCTGGCGAACCATCTTCTGGATTGGTCTTTAAAATTGCTCCACTAAAATCTGGATCTGGACCATTTTTTATATTTTGATCTTTTCCATTTCGTTGCAGCTCACCAGTTACTGAATATAGATATCCATCGTTGCTTACAGCCAGTTTGCCCCCTTGATGATTGGTAGCGGGGTTTCCTGGAAGAGTCTTAAATACCTCTTGATTAATTAGCTTTGGGCCCGGTGCCAAAGTATATTTGAATATTTTATTCATCACCTGACCGTCCTTTACAGTTGCATACAAAAATACGTTATCACCAATTCGTTCTATTCCTAACAATCCACGTTCATTTTTTGTATCTACGTTTAATGACAACAATGGCTGGGGTGAAAGTATTCCATTCGTTACGAGTCTGACGGTTCCTTCTTTTTCTAAAACTATAATATTATTTTTATCCAAGAATAACATACTTGTCGGAAATGTAAAACCACTTACAAAAGCTTTGACTTCAAGATTAGAATCTTTTACTGATGGCTGTGCATATAAAATATTACCTTGCAAAATTATTGACAATGTCATAACAACTAAGGAATATGCGAGAAATTTTTTCATACCCAGATGAAATAAACATTGTAATTATTATATTTTGCCTACAATCACTTTTTTTCGTGAATACTCAAGTTTCTTCTGACAAAATTCCGTCGACTAACAATATCGTTCTCAATTGTCTAGCCAAATCAGTAACAGTGACTATGCCAACTACTTTTCCCTCCGATAGTATGGGCAGCCTACGAATCTTGTGGTTGACCATTCTTTGCACAGCTACTTCTACTGGTGTATCGGGACTAGCGTATGTTTGAATTTTTGACATTATCGTGCCGACCTTAACTGATGATGATATTAGATCTTTAGTGCATATCTTTTTAACAAAGTCTTTTTCAGTTATAATGCCAATAGGTATACTCTCTCGCTCAATGATAAGGCTACTTATGCGCTTCTCGGTCATAATCTTAGCTGCTTCGTTCGCGGTTATCCCTTCATCTATTGATACCACCTTCTTCGTCATTATATCCTGTACGCTCTCGTTCAATATTCAATCATAAGAATCATCAAAATAAAAACCTAAGTTTTAAAATAAGGCGTTAAATCTTATGTCTTAATGGACAAACAAAATTCTACGACTTCACAAATAAATTAAAATTACTATATGTAAACGATTAATATGTATATTGGGAGTAGGAATAGTTGTTTTTCCAGGAAGTAACTGTGATCGAGATGTAAATCATGTTTTAAACGATGTAATAGGATTAAGTGCTCAATACGTATGGCATACGCAAAAATCAATAGATGAATTCGATGCACTGATATTACCTGGAGGATTTTCGTACGGAGATAGACTACGTGCAGGTATAATAGCAGCTCAGAGCCCAATAGTCGAAGCAATAAAGAAAAAAGCAGCTGAAGGTTTACCAATTCTTGGCATCTGTAATGGATTTCAAATTCTAGTTGAAGCCGGATTGCTACCTGGTGCATTGGTAAGAAATGATAAATTGAAATTTTCTTGTAAGTGGTTAAAAATGGAAGTGTTGAACATCGACACCCCTTTTACGAATTTGTTTGGATTAAACGATCAGATCAGAATACCAATAGCACATGGAGAAGGAAGATATATTATAAGCGATGAAAATCTTCAAGAACTTTACAAAAATAATCAAATTGTTTGCAAATATAAAGATCAAAATCCAAATGGTTCCATTGATATGATTGCAGCAATTTGTAATGAAGAAGGAAATGTCATGGGACTTATGCCACATCCGGAACGAGCGTCAGAGCCAATTTTATCACCCGACCAATCAAAATCTAATGCAGGCATAATATTTCATTCACTTAAAAATTTTCTATCCTCCCATACTAAATACCAGTGCAGATGATTTAGAAATGCTAACTAAACAAGAAGAAATTTATTTGTTAAAAAAACTAGGAAGAAAGCCTAATTCGTTAGAAATTGATATGATAGATGCTGAATGGTCAGAACATTGCTCATATAAATCATCTAAAAAATTTGTTAGATCATTACCATCGCGTGGTAAGCGCGTAATTGTGGGACCTGGCTATGATGCTGGAGTTTTAGACATAGGCGATGATGATGTAATTACAGTTCATATTGAAAGTCATAATCATCCCTCTGCAGTTGAGCCGTATGGGGGTGCCGCCACAGGAGTTGGCGGAGTGATAAGGGATATTATTTCAATGGGCACGAGGCCAATTGCTTTGCTTGATGCTTTGCGCTTCTCCTCACTAAATGGAGAAGATAATACGTCAAAGTCAAGATGGCTATTTAAAAATGTTGTAAAGGGAATAGCAGACTATGGAAATTGTATTGGTGTACCAACCGTGGGAGGAGATATTGAGTTTGACGAATCATTTAGGAATTATTGCCTGGTTGACGTGGCAGCAATAGGTCTCGGTAAAAGAGATCAAATTATTTCTAATCATGCAGAGGAGGACGACCTAATAGTACTAGCTGGTAATGGAACAGGTAAAGATGGAATTAGAGGGGCATCTTTCGCTTCAAAATTGCTCGATGATGAAGATAGGTCAGCAGTCCAAATCCCCGATCCATTTTTGGAAAAATTATTGATAGAAGCTACAATTGAAGCGTCCAATACCAAATGCATTAATGCAATAAAGGATTTAGGAGGTGGAGGACTGTCGTGTTGTCTCTCTGAATTGTCCCATCTCGTTGAAAAAGGATTTGAAATTGAATTATCTAAAATTCATACAAAAGTAGATGATTTATCGCCAAGCGAAATAATGATTTCAGAATCGCAAGAACGGATGGTCTACATCATCAGTAAGAACAGGCTATCTAAATTCCAAGGAATATTCAATAAATATGGTATAACACACTCCATTATTGGTAAAGTACATGGGCAGCATGATCTCAAAATCCATTTTCAAGGCAAGTTAATAGCTAATATCCCAAGTAACTTGATGGTGAATGCTCCGCTTTGCAACAGAAAATCAATGAAACCGGATTACCTGAAAGTGTTAAAACAGAGGGTGGATGTAGATAAGATAATCGATTACAACAGTGTTCTATTACGTTTACTAGCTAGTCCAAATATTGGTAATAAAAGGTGGGTCTACCAACAATATGACCACGAGGTGGGATTGAGAACTGTTATAAAACCCGGCGCAAACGCATCAGTTATCAAAATAAATGACAATAAATTTATTTCTATCAAATTGGATGGAAATTCCAAGCAATGTTATCTTGATCCTTACTATGGAACACTAGGTTGTTTATCAGAAGCATGTAGAAATGTTATTTGTACTGGCGCCGTACCTATAGGAATTATAGATCATTTGCAATTTGGCAGTCCAGAAAATCCCCAAATATATTGGACTTTCTTGAAATCAATAAAAGCCATTATAAATTTCTGTAAATATATGAAAATCCCAGTGGTGGGTGGAAAGGTCAGTTTTTATAATGAAACAATGAATTCGCCAATTAAACCATCACCTGTTATTGGTACTATTGGGTTGATTAAGAATCGATCTCAGGTTACCAACAACGTTCCTATCAGTGGAGACACAGTATTTATTTTGGGTCAATCAAGTGAAGAAATGGCCGGAACTGAATATTCGGCCTTAATTGGACATCCTGAATACGGAACTGTACCAAAGGTAGATTTAAAGACTGATAAAAAAAATAACTTGGCATTATTAGACCTGATCCAAAATGGATTGATTGATTTCGTGCATGACTGTTCAAATGGCGGAATTGGAACCGCAATAGCTGAACTAGCTATTTCCGGAAACGTGGGAATTGATATTGATTTGGACAAAATTCCAAATAGTTGTTCGCGTCACGATTTCTTACTTTTTTCTGAGACCCATTCTAGATACATATTAGGAACTCAGAATACAAACAGTGTAAGGAAGTTGTTGAGAAGGAAAGGATGCATATTTTCTGAAATAGGCATGGTTGACAGGAGTGGAATTTTGAATTTTCACTATTCTGGCAAAGATATAGCAAATCTGTCAGTCAACGAACTAAATCGTAGTTACAATACAATAAATCAATTAATGGATTAATCTTGATCACGAATTTTGTGGAGCAAATTTTAATTAAATCCATCTAGAAGTTATTAGCAATGGTACATGAGAATTGTGGCGTTGTTGGTTTTTATTCCATGGATGGCCATAATGTGATACCTTATGTAATCGATTCTCTAAGAGCCCTCCAACACCGGGGTCAAGAATCGTGGGGCTTTGCTATTCCCTCAAAACCCCCATACAAGAGTTTAGGTCTGGTTTCTGCCACAAGAAGTTTTAGGAATATCATTAGAAAATTCAGTTCTCATGCAGCTATTGGCCATGTCAGATATTCCACCTTTGGCAAAAGTAACCTAGACAATGCACAACCACTAAAGATAAAAGATCTTTGCATAGCACATAACGGAACTATTGCCAATGTAGAAGAATTATCAAATATGGTCGGTGGATGCACCTTTTCCCCCCAGACAATGACTGATACTCTGCTAGCAGCACAACGATTGATGATGCATCTTGAAAGGAATGATAATATGGTTGAAGCCTTGCGTGTATTAAAGGAGGAGATGATAGGTTCCTTCTGCTTTACACTTTTGACTGATGATGGGTCTGTTTATGCGGTCCGTGATACACGCGGTTTCAGGCCATTAGTTCTTGGGCATATTGAAGATTCAAATACATATATGATATCGTCTGAATCATGTGCTATTGATACTGTAGGCGGTAAGCTTCTTGGAGATATCCAGCCTGGTGAATTGTTAAAACTTAGCCTAAAAGGAATAGAAAGGCAACACTTTTCCACTAGCGAGTATCATTCACATTGTGCATTTGAATTTACATACTTTGCCCACCCAAGTAGTACCATTGAAGGAGTTAACGTATATGAAGCAAGAAAAAGAATGGGCCATTTCTTGGCTAAAAAATATCCAGTGCATGATGCTGATGTAGTTATTCCCGTTCCAGATTCAGCTAGACCCGCTGCATTAGGATATGCTGAAGAATTAGGAATCCATTTTGAAGAGGGCTTATTGAAAGACAGATATAGAAAAAAAGGTGCCATGAGAAGCTTTATCGAACCCTACCATGGTGAACGGATTGAGATTAACAAGGGCATTATTCCGATACCTGAAGTTATTCGAGGAAAAAACGTAGTTGTGATTGATGACAGTATAGTAAGAGGAACAAGTTCACAATCTATTATCAAAATTCTGCGATCGGCAGGAGCATCAAAAATTTCACTCGTAGTTACATTCCCACCAATAAAATATCCATGCTACGCAGGGATTGACTTTCCCTCACAAGATGAACTTTTGGCATTTCAGGACCAAGAGCACGGGAGTAGTGATATCGAAACTGAAGTAGCAAAGAGCATTGGTGCGGACAAAGTAATTTACAATGATTCCATTACCTTGGCCCAAGCAATTGGTATCGATGAAAAGGAAATGTGTTTTTCGTGTTCCACTGGAAGTTACAAACCTCTAGGCATAAAGCCGATTTTCAAAACTCGTGCAGAAGTAAAGGGAGATATTAAGAATTAATTTTAAGTGATTTAAAATGCAGGAAAAAATATCTCGAATTCCGGTATCTTTTGCTAAACTGCTTAAATATTTGGAAACAACTAATTTGAATTGAAGAGACTAAACCTTATTTTTATTTGCATCACAGGAGTTGCTTCAGTATCATTTCTTTCCTATCTAATTATTCAATACTATCAGCGTCCAGACTATTCTTTGCAGGTCGATGCTATGAGGGAGGATCAATCACTATTTATTGATAGCAGGATTATTTTGACTAACGCGGGAAAACAACCAGTTACTCACATTATTGTCGACTATGGCAATAAACAGGAAACAATACAATCTATCAATCCTGGTGAAAAAATATCACTGTCGCCGCCTGAGGGCAGTAACTTGAACCTTGTCAGGATTGTAGCAGACAAGGGAATAAACATAACTGCAGGATATAGAACACCTATCAAAATGCCCGGCATGATGGGTTCATGAAAGTATCAGCGTAATTCCTCTAATTCTAACTGCGAACAAACGCAGATCACCATTCAATGACTCTGCAATGACTCTGCATCTGTATCAGGTATCGAAGAATAAATGAAATCATGACATTAAAATTACCGGACGCCAATTTCTTTTTATTGAAAAATACAGTATTCAAAACGTTATGTCAAGAAATAATTAAACTTGATTCATCGGTTAGATCTGCGGGCATTACAAATGAAGATGGTGTTATATTACATATTAGTCATCGAAAAGGTATCAAGCCTTTGCTCTCTCCCGAAGAGAGAGCTCAATATGCCATTACTGCGGCTACTAGACAATTTACCAGACTTAGGTGGGAGGTGTTGTTGGGCAAGATCCAATACGCAAGTTCTCATTACTCAAAGATTATCAGAGCTACTATACCTATAACAGATGACAATAGAAAGTTATCATTCGTTATAATACTTTCCCTAGATGCTGGAACAGATAATTTTCATGAGGTAATAGTCGAAAAAATAATTCCATTAATCAAGGAAAAAAAATCTGACTTGTCGAAATCTTAATTTTATGAAAGGATCGTACTCTTTTTTTTATTTTGCAGAAAAGCCACCGTCAACGGTCAGGGTTGTTCCAGTAATCCAATTTGCATCATCCGAACATAGATAAACAACTGCTCCAGAAATATCATTTGTATTTCCTATTCTCCTTAAGGGAAATGATGATTCCAACAATTCTTTAGATTTCTCATCTTGCAGATAAGGCTCTATCATTGGACTTCTAATTGTTGATGGTACAATACAATTGCACCTAATACCAAATGGTCCATATTCAACTGCAATACTTTTTGTGAACATTATGATACCAGCTTTAGTAGCACCATAAATAGATAGAGGGACATTCGGAATAGCACGTATCCCCAACAACGAAGAAATATTAACAATACTTCCAGTTTTTTTTCCCATTATTATTGGCAAAACAGCCTTAGTCATCTGAAACGTACCTTTTAAGTTCGTAGAAATTAGTTCATCCCATTGATTTTCGCTCATAAGGTGAAATGAAATTGGATCATTAATGACTCCGGCATTATTTACAAGAATATCCACTGTGTCGAATAATGATATTGTCTGTTCGATAACGTTAAGCACTTCAGCTTCCTTAGTTATGTCAGCACTTACAGCGAGCAAATTGTTACTTTTATCATAATCAGATACAATCTTTGTCAATTTTGACCGATCTCTACCAACTAGGGTCACCTTACACCCTTCATCAACAAGCCGCTCAGTGGTAGATTTACCTACTCCTCCGCCAGCACCTGTTACAATTGCAACTTTTCCTTTAAGACTCATATTATTTAATACAGCTATAAACTTTTAAAGTTTAAAGGTATATAGATACTTTTAATCTCTATTAAAATTTGTATTTTATCAATGAAAAAAAACCTTGACAAATCTCGACTCTCACCAAATGATATAACTTTGGGCATTATAGGGGGAGGACAGCTTGGTAAGATGATGGGATTAGAAGCTAGAAGAATGTCTCTAAATCTTGCTTATTTAGATCCAGAAATTAATTGTCCTGCTTCGACCATCTCGAATGAAATGATTGTTAGTGATTTTAAGGATAAAAAAGCGATTATTGAGCTGGCAAAGAAATCTGATGTGTTGACCTTTGAAATTGAACTTGCAAATTCTTCGGTACTAAAAGATTTAGAATCAAGAGGATATACAGTTCATCCATCTTCTCGTGTATTACATACCGTCCAAAATAAGGTTAGACAAAAGAAATTTTTAAACGACAATAGAATTCCAGTTCCAGATTTTGATGAAGTTATATCAATTGAGCAGGCAAAAAAAATTTGCAAAGAATTTTGTTATCCATTGGTGTTAAAAGCTTGCGAAGATTCCTATGATGGAAGAGGGAATTTCCTAATAAGATCCCCTAGTGATATAGAAAAAGGTATTCAGTATTTTAAAGGAAGAAGTTGCATGATAGAAAAATTCATTCATTTTTCAAGAGAGATATCTGTCATGGTTGCTCGGAACGTTCATGGGCAGATTGTATCCTTTCCGGTGGTACAGAACATTCACATAAACAATATTCTTGATACTACTATAGCCCCAGCAGCCATCAATAGCGCACTAGTATCAGAAGCAAAGTTGATAGCAGAAAAAGTTGTGCAATCCCTGAGAGGTGTGGGAGTATTTGGTATCGAAATGTTTCTCGAAGGCAACAAATTATTGATAAATGAAATAGCGCCCAGACCACACAACTCCGGTCATTATTCAATAGAGGCATGTAGTATTTCTCAATTTGAAGAACACATCCGTGCTGTACTTGGCTTTCCTTTAATAAAACCTAGATTGATGACTCCTGCAGTTATGAAGAACATTTTAGGAATACCTAACTACATAGGAAAATATTCCTTTAAAGGAATTGATAAAGCATTTAGTATCCCCGGTCTTAAGGTGCATTTCTATGGAAAAAAGTTAACAAAACCTCAACGGAAATTGGGCCACTTTACTATAACTGCTGAAAAAATAGAGGAAGCATTATCTAGAGCTAATACAGTAGGAAAACTGTTAAGGGTAGTAAAACAACGTGGAAACAAATAACAAAACTAAACCACTTGTGGGAATAATTATGGGAAGTGACTCGGATCTAAAGGTTATGACTCCTGCATCTGAATTTCTTGGAAAAATTCACGTTTCGCATGAAATGGAAATAGTATCAGCTCATAGAACTCCTGAATTGATGTTTGAGTACGCAAAAACTGCAAAAAAAAGGGGCCTAAAGGTAATAATTGCGGGCGCCGGTGGATCGGCACACCTACCCGGAATGATTGCATCCTTGACTACATTACCAGTAATAGGTGTCCCAATAGAGAGTCATAATCTTAAGGGAATGGATTCTCTTCTGTCAATCGTACAGATGCCAAGTGGAATCCCAGTGGCCTGTGTAGCAATTAATGGTTCCTTAAACGCTGCCATTCTAGCAGCCCAAATATTGGCTTTAGGTTCGAGGAATATATCAGCTGATGTTGAAAATTATAGAAAAAATTTGTACCATAGTGTTGTCAAAAAGAGGGAACGATTAAGAAGAAAGTAAAGTAAATTATGAAAGATTAAATGATATAATTAGAGAATAATCAACGTGATGATGTACAATGCTGCAGTAATTGCAAGAGAAACTTTTGTTATATTCATAGACTTGTTTAATGCAGAAGCATAATTGTCGAATTGATCTTTCCCCATTAATTTTATTTGCGAGTATGAGTCCAGAAAAGAAAAAGTCGATGGCGCAGTATTGGTTAATGCCTTTTGAGAAATCTCTTTGAAAGCTCTTATAATATCTCCGTAACTAGTAACCTTACCCAAAGCATAATATCCCAATCGAGTTCTTTTTCCTGAACTAAAATGCGTGTCTGATGAACAGATATCTAACATGTTGAATCCTTGTTGATTTAATTCACTGAGAATTCTTTCTCTTAATCCAATAACTAGATTGTTCGAATCGGACCAACCAATAAAATGATTCTTATTGTTGATTTGAAAATTGACAACGCCAATACCAGCTCCACCTAATTCGATAAATTTGAAGTCTGATGACAAAGAGTTGGCGTATCCAACCTTATACGTATAATGTTGGCTATCCTTTAATTTCTTTAAAGAGAATAATGCAAGATCACAAATAACTACTTCTTCTTCTGATGAGATCTTATTTCCTAGGGCATTATGTGCATCGACGATCATGATATCTGTGAACCCTAATTCTTTGACGTACTTCTCTATTTTTTCCTGAATTGAATATGGCAAATCTTCCATGCCACTATCTTTTGAAATGATCATGACAACGCTAGTTTTAAAACTCATGCATGTCAAAGTGAAATCATGAGATTTGGTTTGTAATGGCAAAGTACACTCACTACCTCTATTTCCAGTAACCGAATCATTTAGTGATTTAAGATATTTGTTTACCTCTGACGTTGTAGGCAAATTTAGCGAATGGTCTGATATACTATGTAGAACTACTGCAGTTTTTTCATAGAAGTTGAATAGTTTATGAGGGAGATTACTCCCGCCTACAGTGTTAAATGGTCCAGGATGAATATCAGACAATACAACAAATACCTTTTTTTTGTCTTCCCTTTCAAATTTAATAATCCTAGTTCTTACTGGACCTATTCTGGATTTTGATTCAAATATTTCTTCAATCTTTTCTTGCTTGTTTTCTGTCCAAGCAGATAAAAATGCCTGGAGTATTGTGAAAGTGCTTTTTATATTTGGAGAGCCGGCTCGATCGGCCAATACAGACCAAACTATCCCAATGGTAAAGATAAGAGAACCCATGATAATCTCATTAACATAGTTTTGCACTATAAATGGTGAGCCATATGGTAAAAGATTGGTAAAAAAAATAGATGGTAAAATGAATGAGATTATTACAGATCTTAACATCCTTGATCCAAAAACTGATACGTAAATACCGTACCGAAGTCCACTTGCAGTAAACATTCCCACCAAACCATAATTAATAATATCTGTATTTTTACTGAAAATAAGGTTAGATAAAAGTCCTAATAAAATAGTGACTAACCAGAGAGAGCTTGAAAAAGCTGCAACATGAATGACTTTTGATATTTTATTCGTCGGAGTTCCCTTTAGTAGAAATAGATCGAGAAAAAATCCTCCTACTGTAATGCTGATACCTAATGTAAAATGTAGTAATAATTCTGTTAAGTGGGCATAAGAAAAATGATTAAGCCCGATTATTCCTAATGACGCAATTATTGATATAGTAGCTGAGGTTTTGTATGAAGATGGATTTAGAAGTGTAAAATACCATCTTCTGTGAATGTCAGATACACTGTCTTCACTTATCAATTAAAACTGCTGAGATTATTCTATACTGGAAACACGATTCTGATTATAATTGAAATTCCAATAAGTGCACCAGTAATGCCTAGTATAACTTCTGGTTTTACTTTTACACCTCGTGTTTCATCCTCAAAAAACCTTAAAAGTCCTGCGCTAGATGCAGGCAATGGTGCATTTTTTTTCTTTCCTTCGCCCAATGTAAAAGTTATTCGTGATTAATCTCTTAAATACATTCCGCTTTGCTCAATCAAAATATTTGAAAGTCTTATAGTTTATTTGAGAAATCTAATTTTTTCTAATAGTTTGAGATAATTGTCAATGACTCTCAATCTTTGTTCCTCCTCCTCTAGATTTTTGTCCGATCCAATACTCATAATTAGTTGTAGTAGCCTTTCTCTTATTTTTTCACTCATCTCAAAATCTGACTGGATCTTTCTGTCAAGATTTTTTGTTGTTCTCGAATCTTGTACATTGGTGATGTTCCCACAAATAATACATGTTATAACATCATTTTTCTTTATTTGTACTCCGTTACATTTTTTGCATGATTCGGCAAGAAGAGTACCTCCACTAAGCAATGATTCGGTAGCGTTTTTTAGATTCTCTTTATATCTATCGCTAGATATGGACATATTCTTCGTGTGATCTTTCTCGTCAAGTAAATTAAAGTCTTGTTACCTAGTTGCACTAGTGCCATATCTTTTGTCAAAAATAATTACACATCAATTATTTTGCATCAGGCAAGGCTTAATAATGAGAATACATCAACTGAAATTAATTATAATATGGCGGTGATTTGCAAAAAATGTGGACTACCAAACGACCTCTGTGCATGTGGCGAGCTGGATAAAGAAGAAACCAGAATTGTAATAAGACTTGAAACAAGACGTTTTTCTAAAACAACAACAATGATTGAAGGGATTGACCCTAAATTGAGCGATATACATCACATAGTCAAAGAATTAAAAAGTAAACTAGCATGTGGCGGAACTGCAAAAGATGGTTTTATAATGTTACAAGGGGACCACAGAGAAGATGTAAAATCCTACCTGGTAAAATATGGGTTCACAGAATCTGCGATCGAAGTACAATAGTCGTTTTTTAAAACTCGTAAGTTATGTAATTCTACAAGGCATACAGAATCATACTGTACAAGGGATTAAAAAATAAAACAAAAAATATGAAATTAGTGGCTGAGTTTTTGAATTTACCAGTGATGTTTTTCGTCAGGAATTAGACCTATCTGTCCTGATTCAAAATATTTATCCAGCTCTTGTACCCACTTTTCTTTCGCAGAACCCCCACCGAGACCTTTTTTTCTCAACCAGAAAGCTATTGCTGCCAGTAGGAACACTGCAAACATCATTGTTCCAAAAATGTATACCATTACATCGTAAAATAAAGGATCGTACGATGGACCAATTTGACCAATTAGACTGTGTACTGCGCTTCCAATCGTTGCAACAAGTCCTTCAATTCCGCTCATTATCTATTAGCACATTAATTCTATGATATATACATTTTGGTGAGTCAGTTAAAACTCGGTCCAAAATAAATCCAGATTTTCTAATACATACGAAAATCGAAATTATGCAAGTAACGCTTCCATTTCAATTTCATGATCTACGCCAAAAACAGATTGGTAACTCTCAAACCTTAATTAATTAATTGATAATAAAAGCAAAAAAATAGTAGTAGAGCTCTAAGCGTTTACTGGTTTTTTGCCCCTGCTCATCACAAAGAATGCGGCAGCTACTGCTCCAAATATTGCGACCAATGCTGCAGTATAAATTGCAGCTTCACCAATGTTCTTTCCAAAAAATGGTGTCCCAGAACCATATGCGCCCTGTTGTTGAGCATTGGCTACCTTCTCTTTTGCCAGTTTGAGTTGTTCCTCAACACTAAGTCCGCCTTGTGGACCTGAGACATATTGTGCACTTGCGGTTTGATAGACGGTTAACGCTAAAGGTCCCATTGCAATTAGTATGGTTGCTACTGTAACGACTGTAAGTGAGTTCATACTAAATTTTTATTTTCGAATCCAAATATTTAACTTTATTGGTGCTTAAAATGTTTCATGTAGGATTTTTTGATATTATAATTATTAAAATTAGGAATTTCTAGTTCAATTATTAATAAGTAACATTTAAGATGCTCATTATTTGATTTTATTTAATTGGCTCGAATTCATGCCCATACACACGGAAAATCCCATTCAACACGACCTATTTCGCATAGTTCTCCTTCCTGGATTAATCAGAATTCAGAATTATCTACAATAATTGTTCAACTTTCAAAAGACGGTCTGAGCCCAAGTGAAATTGGTGTCAGAATGAGGGATCAATATGGAATTCCTCTAATAAAACCAATACTTGGAAAGGGAATAAACAAAGTACTTGAAGAAAATAATTCTACTTCAGAAATGCCAGAAGACCTTAACCAACTAGTTCAAAAGGCGTTGGCACTACAAAAACATCTCAAAGTTCACAACACGGACAAAAGAAATATTCGATCGCTTGAATTGATAGAAGCAAAAATTCACAGATTATCAAAATATTATAAGAAGAAGGGGAAAATATCCCAAACTTGGAAATATGCTGCGGTAATCGCTCGACTCGAATAATGAATTAAATGGGTTACAAGCTATTTTATGAAAATTTAAATTTAGCTAGTGAAAAAATAAAAAATCTAATTACTGAGAGAAAGGATATTTTCATAGTATCGAATTCATCATGTGATGGAATAATTGCTGCGGGCTTATTAGTTAGTGCTATCTGGAAAATGGGTGGAAAGGCAACAGCTCGCTTTCTGAACAGTATAACCCAAGAGAGTCTTGCCAACATAAAGAATGAAAATCATGAATTTTATTTTTTCACAGAGCTTGGAACTGGTTTATCGGAATCGTTTAATAAGCTTTTTTCAAATGATTGGATTGTACTGGATCATAGCAAATTGTCATTTCCTGAGATGGTAACGGACGATAATAGTGCTATTCTAAATCCCTGGAAATTTGATATAGATGGTAATAAAGAAATTTCTTCTGGAGGCATTTCATATCTTTTGGTAAAGAGATTGGATAAAACATTTACAGATCTCTCTCCCCTTCCAATAGTTTCGGCGTTAGGAGAATATCAAGATATAGGCGATAAGAGATCTTTTATTGGTCTTAATAATGAGATACTACAAGACTCAATAAAGAATGCATCAATGCAATCAGAAGTTGATCTTTTATTATCATTTAAAGAAAGCCTGCCCATCCATGAGTCTATTGCAAATACATTCTTTCCTTACTTACATGGACTTACATCAAATAGTGACAAGTGTCTTGAACTTTTGAAGAGTGCGGGCATTGATTTAAAAAAGGATGGAAGGTGGAAGACAATAGCTGACCTTAGCCAAGAAGAAAAATTCCTTATCATTGAATCCATTAAGAATTACTATAGTTCCCAACATACTAGTAACACTGAAAATTTAGAAAAACTTCTCATAGGTTATACGTACGTCATTCCAAGTGAGGAACAAGGATGTCATTTGTATGATGCGCGTAATTTTTCAGAGTTATTGAATGGGTGCGCACTTAGAATGAAGTCTGCAATAGGCATGGGCATTTGTCTGGGAGAACGCGCGGAATACCTCAAACAGGCTGAAAAGGACGTAGTAGAATTTTATGAAAGCTCGCAAAAAATAATCTCAAAAATTCTGAAAGAAAAATGGAGACTCTCCGATAAGGGCCCCTACGTACTGATTAACGCAAATGGGATACTTGAAGCAGATTATCACGGTCGCCTATTTCACCTATTGGGATCGCATTATCAGTTTTTAGATAAACTGATTGTCATGAAAATTTCAATTGACGAAAATTATTCCAAATTTTTCCTCAGCTCAGGGTACGAAAGTTTTGCCGATATTGAACAGATCGTAAAGGAATCATCAAATATTGGTCCAGTTCTCGAAACAATTAGTAATGTTTACGCACAAATCAAAATTCCTCCAACACAAGAGGATTCATTTATGTCTATTATTTTAAAAGTAATCAAGAAGAGTTCGAAATGAAGGAAGGATTTAATATCAAGTCCAGTATGAGAATACCATTTGACAGTAAAAAGGAGGCAGAAAATATAACCGAAATATTGAGTCCAGATAATGTGTGTGTACCAGAAGGATTAAAGGTTGACATTAAATGCGATAACAATTATTTGAAGATTGATATTTATTGTAAAAATGGTACAGGAACGTTCCTCAATACACTTAATGAACTAATAGAACACATATCATTATCAAAGATAGTGAAATCTAATGATTGATCCAAAGATACTCAAGGACAATCCGCAATTTATTAAAGACATGTTAAAGAGAAGAAAGGTAGAGTATCCTTTTTTGGAACTATTAGATCTCGACAAAAAAAGGCGTGAGCTCATAATTGAAACTCAGAATTTAAGACACAAAAAAAATGCTTTATCTCAAAATATTGCATCCAAGTTAAAGAAACTCGAGAGTACAGAGACAGAACTTGATGAAATGAAAAACGTAGGCACGATAATGAGCAGATTGGATGGTGAGAGAAGTAGTGTAGAAAAAAGGTATTATGAATTGATTTATTCGATTCCCAATATCTTACACGACTCAGTTCCAACCGGAGATGGTGAGGAAGACAATTTAGTTATCAGGACACATGAGGATATGGGCAAAACAGCTCTCAAGACTGATCACGTCCAATTGGCCAACTCTCTAGGATTAATTGATTTGGAAAGAGCTGCTAAAATATCTGGAGCTAGATTTTATTTCTTAAAAAACGAGCTTGTTAAAATGAATCAAGCGTTAATAAACTATGCACTAGACTTTCTCGTTGAACACGGATATCAATTGTTTCAACCACCATTTATGTTAAAGAACGATGCCATTAAAGGCTCCATCATAATGGATGATTTTAAAGATGTCATTTATAAAATTGAAAATGAAGATCTGTATATGATTGGTACGTCAGAGCATGCAATGGCTTCAATGCACATGGATGAAATTTTAGATTCAAGAAAACTTCCATTAAGATACGCTAGCATCAGCCCATGTTTTAGAAAGGAAGCGGGTGCGCATGGTAAAGACATGAAGGGAATTTTTAGAGTGCATCAATTTGAAAAAGTAGAACAATTTGTGATAACTAATTCACTAAATTCCTTAGATGAGCACGAAAGAATGCTTAATGTCACCGAAAGGTTTTACCAGAATTTAGAAATCCCATTTAGAGTGGTCCTGTTATGTAGCGCTGATACTGGCAAAGTGGCTTCAAAAACTTATGATATAGAAGCTTGGATGCCAGGACAAAAGATGTATAGAGAGATAGGGTCATGCTCTAATTGTATCGATTTTCAATCAAGAAGATTAAGGATACGCCATAGAGAAAAAGTCAATGAAGAAACACAGCTCGTACACACACTGAACAGTACCCTCGTTGCTACGGAACGTACTATGGTTACAATCATTGAAAATTATCAGACAAATAAACACACGGTAATAGTACCAAGTGTACTCAGGAAGTACATGGGAGGCATGCAAGAGATAAAAATATGATAGGTCCCAAAGAAGTATTAATTGACGTGAACAATTCATGCAATATTGATGCGTTCATAAATTTACTCTACATTTAGGTGTTGAACATATGATGAGATTTCCTTCCAATTTTTTGCATAATTCGAGTGTACGCAATACTTGGTACAACTGCATCATAGTTTATTTATCAGTAAAAGGTAACGCTTCAGCTGCTGCTAGTAATAGGAATTAATACTTGTGGTTCGAATGCTAGATCGTCCTACCACTAGTTGGCATCATCTCGTTTTAAATCATATTTCTGGTCAATCGGTATTGGAAAGGAGGTTAAATAGTAAAACCTACTGAGACACTATTAATCAAATTCGAAGAATTCCAAGTAGCTTTTTTGTTCGAAGCAAACAATTAGAATCTACGTAAAATCTTAGGTTTTAATAGTTCAGGATGTTCTTTTAATTTTCTGACTTGTTTAATGATTTTATCTTTATCTTCTGGTAAATTTCCACCAATCGAATACACATTTGATGCATGATTTGCCCTAAATACTATAGATGATGAAGGTGTTATACTA
>DATEFQ010000027.1:0-5921 GCA_035280585.1 Nitrososphaeraceae archaeon | reverse complement strand
GATCAAAAACAATCCTAGAATGGACAAGTCAGCTTTACTTTAATAATTCCATGAATCAACTAATACATAAACAATCCCCCTATAGTAACCATGGTCCTCCTCAAACGGGAAATGAACAAGACATTCTATATAGTAGTGGTTCAGTTGATGGACTAGTAGATAGAAATAGTGGAGAACACCTGATCGTGAATTTAACAAAGGATGGATCTGTTTACGTTGGAGAGACCAATATTATTTTAAGGGCTAGATAGTTATTTTTCATGATATGCCTTTGTTAACGTACTAATGTCAAGCTTGTGCATTTGCAGCATTGCCTTCATTACTCTCTCTGTTTTGTTTGAATCTTTGTCTTGTAACATCTTAATCAAAACAGTTGGAACTACTTGCCAAGAAACTCCAAATCTGTCCTTGAGCCAACCGCATTGTTGGGCATTTTTATCACCAGCTTCAGAAAGTTTTTCCCAGTAATAATCTACTTCTTCCTGTGTTTCACAGTAGATCTGAAATGAGATAGCTTCATTAAACTTAAAAATTGGTCCTCCATTAAGGGCTAGAAATTTTTGTCCCTCTATTTCAAAATCAACTGTCATTACAGTACCTTCTTTTTTATTATGAATTTCATATCCTTCCTTTCCGTATCGTGTAACGTTACCAATCTTCGCATCTTTAAAAATTGATACATAAAACTGCACTGCCTCTTCGGCATTATTATCAAACCACAAACACGGACTAATTTTTTGCATCTATTTTATTACCTTTTAATACTATAAATACATGTATTTATTCGAATTATAACGAAAGATAGTTTACGTATGTGAAAGTTCAGATTTTCATGATCCCCATGTACTTGCATTTATTTTTCCTGAGAAATGAATAAGTGTTGTTGACTATAATTTTCAACAAATCTAGTTATTCTATATGCCTGAAAGCATCGCATCATTGCTTCTCATGTCTTAAAACAAGTTATTCTCCTTTATAAACACAGCCGGGCTTAAAGCATTGAAGAAAAATGGTGATCCTGAAAATGATAACGGTGAAACTGGTCCTTGAGTCATGAACGAATATTTTCTCGTCTTTGTATTGAAAGAGCTTGCAGGATCCGTAAACGTCCTATACAAATCAATGGCTTTTTCATCAGCTACTAATTCTCTAAGTGTAACTAAATCACTTCCTAACGAAAGACCAAATCCAAAGAAAATAATCCTTAATTGCTGCAGTATATCTCTGTGAATGCTGGATAATGATGTGCTGATAAACAGCCAGCCCAATCCATACTTTCTTGTGGTCCTAACTGCATCGAGCAAAGTTAGTCTTAATTCTTCGAGATTTGTATCCGTAAATTCATCTTTTCTCGCATATCTATGCGCCTCGTCTAGAACTACTAATGTATTTAATGAGGTGTTCTTTTGCCAGGTTTTTTCACCCAGGCTAACCAATCCTCTAAGTAACCGTTTGAGTATTAAGGATTGAATAGTTTCATTCCAGTATTTCAATTGCATCTTGTGGGCTGTTTGTTCAGAAAGGTCTATCACAATAAGTGGCTTTACTTTCCAAGAAAATTTCTCTAATAGATCATCAATTGTTAATGCACCTTGCCTGTTTTCGAATAGGCTACATATTGGGATCCAAAATTGATAATACAAGTAATCTAAATTTTTTTGATCCAAGGTAGAAACAAGGTTGTTTAGTCTCTTTCTTGGTTCCGGAGTTGAAAATATGAGAATCTGAACTTCATCATTGCGCAATTCATTGATGAGAAGATCAAAGTACTCTCTTTTGATCAAATTGTTTAATGATGCTTTCTTTTTAAGTTTGGGCATCAATGAATCTACAGCAAATCTCCTATTGGGACCATTAATTGTTAATTGACGAAAGAATTGTGACTGTAATAAGATTTCTTCAAACAGTGTCCACCTATCTAAGACAAGATTTCTAACGTTAATTGCTAAAACTTCTTTATTGAGTGAATCGATAATTTTTTTCATACTGAAATCAGAAGCGTAGTTTTGGTAATTGCGGTCCATATTATGGTTGTTATCATTTTCAAAACTCTTAGAAAACTCCCCCACAGGATCGAGTACTAATAATCCCATATGAGCGAATTTTGAATATGCGGTAAGAATCATTTTTGCCAGGGTTGATTTTCCTGATCCGGTTATCCCAAAGATACCTAAATGATAGGCTTCACCAGCACCGTCTTCACCATAATCGAAATGTTTAAACCACATTGGCATTTTAGTTTTGGATCCATAACTGTTCCCCAAATAGAATAAGCTCTTCTTTTGTTTTTCTAAAATAGTACTTAAAATACTATCATTTACCTGATATACATACGTACCAGTTGGAGGGACCGTTCCTAGCAAACTGGGTTCAACTAGATCCTCAGAACTAGTAAATATAGCGCTACAAAGCAACTTTCCCACATGAACGTCTTGTATCCCACTAATGGGATTAACTGTTCCTCTTTTTCGTGCGACAGATTTTATCGTTGGATCCTCCAATAAAAAGTTCTTTAGAGCAATTTCTATTATTTGACCAATTGCATAATGATTTTTCGAGTCCTGTAAGTACTTGAAGATAGCCAATTCACCTACAAGTTGTCGTGAAACAGAAGATTCCATTACGTCTAGCGCAAGTTCAATCGTGGAAGAAGGTGATCCGATAGTTCCTAATATGGAACTATTTTCTAACAAGTGAGTAATCTTCTTATCAATGGTGTTTTCCAAGGCTATTTCCAATTTTATTATCCACCATCCGTTCTGTATGAATGCATCAGAAAAAATATATCTTTTTCATTGGTGTCATCAAGCTGAGTCATTTGTTTCATTATGATTTGTTTATAAGCGGGAATCGCTGGAGCCATATGTTTGGCAATTCTATCGGCCATGTATAGTGGGAAAGGTTCCATGATGGAAGGTGTTTGACATTGATTCTTTAAGTTGGTTAAAATTGTATCTAGTTTCGTTTCATCACGAGCTACCGCTGATGGCATTTCGATTCTTAAGGCCGGGCACCAAGAATGTGGTTTGTAATAGATCACAGCTAGATTTTTAATTCCTGATATCACCTGATCCATTAAGAATCTGAGTTCATCATCTTCATATGGTAACCTTACATGCCATCCTTCTTCACTCGTAAATAATTTTGGACGTGTAAATTCTCCAGGATTCAGAATTAAAGTCAGAATTGCTCTATCGTCATAACTATCAGGCCAATGTAGACTTTTACCAATATCATTCCTCGAAGTATATTTTGGTATTCCAAGATAATATTTGTCATTATCGTTAAACTCTAAAATTTTCCTATAAGAAATCAGAAAATCCTTGAAATCTTGCCTAATTTTGTCAGAAGACTTTGAATTAAGATTATCTATAAAATTGATAGCCTTGTACATGTGGATTAGAGCCGTGGTAAGTGAGCCATCAAGATATACAATATCGTATTGGGAATTAGCAGCTAATTTAGTTTCCATTTCTACCATAATAGCCCTTGCCGCGATCATATTTTCAGGATTATGTTTTTCTGGGTTAACAAACACATCGTGGTCTGGTGCAATCCGCTTCCCATTTTCTAATTCATTTATACCTTCTACTCCGACAGCAGCTGCAAATAATAAATCTGTCCCCAAGAGACGATCTACAGCATAGGCTCCATCTATTCCCCCTGAAAGTAACGGTTTAAGATTTCTAAATTTAGAATCATCATCCAGGAGCCCTATCTGTTCAAGTTGCAGCCGGAATCTGCCTCTTTTACGATTAATATCTTGTACAGAGTTTTGAAGTATGTTTCCAATTTCGTTAGTTTTCTGTAACATCTGTTCAACTAAGGATCCTGGAATTTCCAGAAACGATGGCGAATCTGTTTCATACATTGTTATTTAGCACATTACTACACAAGTTTAGCGAAAAGGTGTCGTGAAGTGTTAACTCTACCATAGTCCCTGATATCAGCTTTATCGGTACGAACATGTTTTTTACGCCTTATAGTCACTATGAACTTAGCTTTATGCTTTTCTGACAAATTAATACATTTTACTAGTAGTGCGATTTCATAATTAGTTCTCATAGAACTGAAAAAGTCTCCTCAGGAGATAACTTTGGTGAATTTCAACTGGCTAAAACGGAGCGTAAAGCAATGTTTTTGAGTAATTAATGCCTGGGCTTGGCCAGATGTATGTTGGAAATTTTACAGGGGGTACAATTATCCTTATTTCTAGAACAGCTATAATTAATTTTAAACGTTTTTGATTTTATTCCACCCCTTATATTCTATATCTGGCAGATTTTTGATACAAGAAGGGAGTTTAACAAAAGAAGATATTATCCTGTGCAGGGAAATATATCATGCATGGATTGTGATTGGAGCAAGTCTAGTTTTTCAGAATATTGTTCTAGGTGTGGAAAAATGATTCAAAATGCTTGCACCAATTGTAACAGTCTCAATATTTTAGGTGTCTCTTTTTGCAGTAAATGTGGAAAAAAATTAAAATAGTATTTGTTCCTTTAATTAGAAAATATCGAATATTCAAACTTCTTAATTTATTTTTTTTGTTAAAATGAGAAAAATTTATACTTTCTGCTCCTTTTAAATCTATATAACTTTTCTTTTTTCTATATTTACATCATTCAAAATAAACGAAGATAAAATCATCTCTATAGAATTCTTATATACGAGAAGTTTGGAATAGCAGTTGTGAATTTAGAATCATTTCTTTCAGTACGTGCACTGTCCTTAGCTTTCATCTTTGTAGCATTTTTAAATATTTCAGGTTTAGTTTTCGTTTTAGCAGAATCCGTAACACCGGCTGTACCAACTACAAAATCTATCTCGGACACTGAACCATATTTGCAACAAGTAGCGGACACTTCGCCTCCAATTGATACTAAGCCACCTGTTGTAACTGTTCCTCATGACATGATCGTTGAAGCGACTGGTCCTGAGGGTAGAATAGTAAGTTATGAATCCACTGCGACGGATACTGTTGACGGAAATCTTGCTACAGTTTGTAATCCAAAATCTGGGTCACTCTTTGCTCTGGGTCAGACGAGAGTTGAGTGTACAGCAGAAGACAAGGCAGGTAATACTGGGAAGAATCAATTTATCATTACTGTTAGAGATACCACTCCACCTGAAACTAAGTTAGGAGAAGTAACGGTAGGCTGGTTGGGTTCAATAACCTCTGGTGATACTACTCCTTCTGTTGACACAAATTTTGACTTTAGCGGTACTGATCTGGTAGGCATAAGCCATTATGAATGTAGGCTGGATGATGGAGGGTGGAAATCAGCGCATACAGTGACGGACATAAACAGTGAAAAAATTAACACCTGCACTTATACTGGAGTGCGAGATCCAGGCGCTCATAATTTTGAAGTGAGAGCCGTTGATACTTCTGGGAATAAGGATGCTAGTCCAGCTAGCTTCATGTGGAACATACAGGCACCTGATGAGGCCATCCAAGGACTAATAACCCGAGTAAACAGTATTTACCAATCCCTTAACCTTGATTCCGCACTTCACCAAGCAGTAGAAGATTTATCCGACAATTCCGTCTCAAATGATGCTAACTCGTGTTATTTGCTCAATTCATTTATGAATGATGTCAAAGTTCAGAATATGATAGGAACTCTAAGTCTAACTGATCTTAACGATTTTGTTAAAAACACGCTTGCAATCATGGATAATATAGGTTGTCTCCCACCAATTGCAAATGCAGGATCTCCCCAAACTGTTGAAGCAGGAGAAACAGGCATAATATTAGATGGTACCGATTCTATACATGCAGATAATCCTACCAGTTTCAAATGGAAGCAAATTGGTGGAAGTCCAACGGTAGAGATAAGAAACTCTGCAAAGGCAAAGGCGTCTTTTGATGCTCCTACTTATGATCAATTCAAAAACTCTGGAACTAGCACAACGCT
>DATEFQ010000026.1:0-4534 GCA_035280585.1 Nitrososphaeraceae archaeon | reverse complement strand
AAAAGAGAACATGAAACAAGTCCTAAAAGATATTCAGTCAGGTCAGTTTGCTAATGAATGGGTAAGCATTTACAAAAATGAGGGGAAGAACTCTTTTACTAGGTTCATGGATCAGTTGGAAAAAACCCAATTAGAAATTATAGGGAAGGATATGAGAAAGATGATGTGGAAAAACGGAGAATAAACTAATTTAGATAATAACCTTAGAGCATCCCAATACTGATTGTAAAGTCCGATCGTGCTCCAAGACACCAAAATTTTTTAGCGATCGTTTTATTGACCCAACTGCTGCATCAGACAGTAACAAATGTCTCTCTCCAGTAAGGACGATTAATTATTATCATTCTTGACGTATATCAATTTTGTAATCATGAACAATCTGATATTCAAAAAGAGATACATAAATCAATTCACCACAAAGGATTGTCTTATCTACTATTAAGATCTTAGCTCGAGCGTAACTAACCATATTAGGTAAAATAAGGAAGATATCTCGTAAAATTATTCGCCTTATCTGATCTAAAAGAGGTAATTAGGACAAAATGAATTTTCCACCTATAATTTTGGACTAGCCAACGTATCCCTCTTTTCCCTTGATCAGCATTTGTAATTCATGGCAACAATCATTTAAAATTTTTTGTGCCTGTTGCTTATTCTCAGCAGATATTATAATCCCACCGGGGCCAAATTTACATTCATTCAGTTTCACCGGAATAGCCACATGAAGGATTCGTCCAATAAATTCCAATAGTGAAGGATATGTCTTGTTATTCTTGTATACGAACGAAGCAGTATTATTGGTCAATACAATCTCTTCTTCTACAGGAAATAGTAACTGGTTTTCGGTCATCTTCTTCAAGATTTCCTCTTCTATTTTATCTGCCTTGGATTTCATATTTTGATTTCGTGCAACATTTGCTTCAAAAGCTAATTCCTCCAGCTTGTCGAAATCCATAATACAAGATATCTAATGATATCAATAAAATGTTATCTTATTTGCTTATGATGTATTTTTTCCAATCAATTAGTAATTTTCAACCATTTACAGAATTGTCTTTTAAATATTTCTCATATTCATGCAGTGATTTTTCCTGGGAATCAGTTTGAATAGAACCGGGTCTGAGATTCCTTATCCTCGTTATAGCATTTTTGGCACTCAGGCTTTCTTTTCTTAAAAGGTATGCCCCTAGAATCGTTCCAGTTCTGCCTTTTCCTGCAGCACAGTGAACCAATACTGGTCTTTTTGCTTCTATTTCATTTTTAATAAAATTAACGGTTGAATCTATCTGCTCAATAGAAGGTGAGTGATAGTCTTCAACTCTTAAATGCAAGTAATTAATTTTCTCAATGATTTTATTTCCGGAATGCGGATCCTTAGTTTCATCAAGTGATAACCACTGTACCGGTAATGGAATTTCTCTTACTGTTACTATTGTACGAATTCCACGTTTCACAAGCCACATAACTTGATTGAAAGACAGAGGTAATCCGCTTCCTGCTAGCTCATTGTTTACTACCCAACTAAAGTTTGTGGGACGAGAATTGAATTTGCTGTGTAGCCATCGATAAACGTTCCCAATTAGTGTCATTTTGTAAATTGAATTTTACTGACTAATAATTTAGATTTAAGTCTTCGTCATCCCAAAAGCAAAGCATAATTCATGTAAATTAACATATTTGTATCATGATTTGAATAATTATTATTATTTTTTTAAATTATTGTGAATGAATTCAATAATTACATCAAGTGCTGTTCCGGGTCCAAAATTACCATTCACACCTTTTTCTTCTAGTATCTTTTTGTCCTTACCTGGGATCACACCTCCGCCAATCAAGAGGATATCATTGACGCCCCGGTCCTTTAAGATTGTAGCCACCTTAGGAAATAAGGTTAAGTGAGCTCCATTCAACAAACTCATTGCTACGACGTCAACGTCTTCATCTATAGCAATTTTTGCCACTTGTTCAGGTGTGCAGAATAGTCCGGAATAAATTACCTCCATTCCAGAATCCCTAAGCGCCCTGCAAATTACTAATGCTCCGCGATCATGACCGTCGAGACCTAGCTTAGATACAAGTACCCTTATCGGTTTGCTTCTGTCATGTATGGATGTAGACATACATCTAAAAATTATAGGCGAGCTTTAAAATTTTTTGTCAATTTTGTACCCCGATAGCGTCTTAACAGCCCACAAAAGTAACTTTTAATACTTAACGTCCTAGCTAAATCACTCGTGTCAGAATTAGTAGCTGGGATTCTAAATGGAGACAAACGATCAATCTCAAGAGCAATTACTGTAGTTGATAACAATGAACCTGATTCGATTAAAATAATTCGCCAAATTTTTAAGAAAACGAATAATGCCAAAACCATAGGCTTTACGGGATCGGCAGGTTCGGGTAAAAGTACACTCATAGGAAGATTGGCAACAGAATTCCATTCGCTTGGATATAAAGTGGCAGTTTTAGCAGTGGATCCATCGAGTCCTATAACGGGCGGTGCTTTGTTAGGTGATAGAGTACGAATGATGACAATTAGCGACGAAATTTATGTGAGAAGTATGGCTTCGAGGGGTGCCGAGGGCGGTATTTCAAGATCACTTAGAAACGTCGTAAGAATTTTAGATGCTGCGGGATATAATCTAATATTAGTTGAGAGTGTAGGTGCAGGTCAGCTGGAGATTGAAATCTCAAAAGCTGTGAATATCACTGTCGTTATCTTCAATCCGCAAACCGGTGACAGTGTTCAGGCAATAAAAGCAGGGTTAACCGAGATAGGAGACGTATATGTGGTAAACAAGTCAGAGTTGGAAGGGGCTACAATATTATACAATATTATTTATGATCTGGTTGCTAATAATAAAAAATTAGTGTTTAAATGCTCAGCAAAGCTGAAAAAGGGTATAAAGGAATTGACCAGGGCACTCGTCAAATTATTAAATGACGAAAAATATCAAGCAAGAGATAAATTGATTTTAGAAAATGAGCTTAAAGATATGATTTTAAACGTAATTAGAGATAAATCTATTGAGAAGATAATGAATAGCCAAGAGTATAAGAAACTTGTTCTCAAAATACTAAAAAAAGAAGTGGACCCCTATAACGCAGCTTTAAATTTCGCTAACAAGATTATTCTATAGGAGTGAGTAATGGTGGCAAACCAGAACATAAAAAAAATCAAAACTGATTCAGGCATCCCAGTAAAAAGTATTTTTTCTTCAAAAGATTTTCCTAAGAACGGACATGATGAGGAGAAAGCTGGCAGATTTCCATATACAAGGGGACTCTATCCAAACATGTACAGAGAAAGGCTCTGGACCATGCGTCAGTACAGTGGATTTGGAAGTGCTGAAGAAACTAATAAGAGATTTAGGTTTTTGTTAGAACATGGGCAGACTGGATTATCCCTTGCTTTCGATCTCCCGACGCAAACAGGTAGGGATTCTGACAATCCGTACTCACAGGGCGAAGTTGGAAGAACTGGAGTTGCAATTAGTTCTATAGACAACATGATGACATGTTTTGAGAATATACCTCTAGACAAGGTTAGTACTTCTATGACAATAAATTCAACCGCTTCAACCCTTTTGGCTCTTTACATTGTAGTTGCCGAAACACAGGGAGTTTCATCTAACAATTTGAGGGGGACGACCCAAAATGATATATTAAAAGAGTATATTGCACGTAACACCTACATTTATCCACCAAAAGAGTCTATGAGAATAATTGGTGATATGATTCAGTACTGTTCAAAGAACGTACCGCAGTGGTATCCAATTAGTATCTCTGGTTACCATATGCGTGAAGCAGGTTCAAATGCCATCCAAGAATTAGCTTTTACTTTTGCCAATGCAATAGAATACATCAATACATGTATCTCGAGAGGATTAAAAGTTGATGAATTTGCCCCGCGTTTATCATTCTTTTTTTGTTGTACTATGGATTTCTTTGAAGAGGTAGCGAAATTTAGAGCAGCACGTCGCATATACGCAAAAATAATGAAAGAAAGGTTTGGTGCCAAAAATGAAAAATCAACTCACTTGCGTTTTCATGTCCAAACTAGCGGTGAATCACTAACAGCGCAACAAGTTGATAACAACGTAGTGAGGGTAACGCTCGAAGCTCTTTCAGCTGTGTTGGGAGGGTGCCAGTCCTTGCACACAAATTCGAGAGATGAGGCATTGGCACTACCAACTGAAGAATCAGTTAAGGTAGCATTGAGAACTCAACAGATTATAGCAAATGAAACAGGAGTAACAAAGACTGTCGATCCTCTATCAGGATCGCATTATCTTGAATATTTAACAACAAAGATAGAAGAAGGAGTTGAAAAATATCTCAAGATAATAGAAAAGTTAGGAGGCTCTTTAGCGGCGATAGAAAAAGGTTACTTTCAAGAGGAAATAAGGCGCAATGCTTACCAATTAAAAAAGGAGATAGACTACAATGATCGCATAATTGTGGGAGTAAACAAATTTCAGGATCAAAACGACATTGAGCCGCAATTGAATACCATAGATCCAGAAATTGAGAT
>DATEFQ010000025.1:0-16452 GCA_035280585.1 Nitrososphaeraceae archaeon | reverse complement strand
GATGCAATGTAAAATCGGAGATAATCTGCCTGAAATAAGTCTACAAATTCCCTTAACCCTATATACCAATTTCTGCTTTTAGAGATTTTATTATTCTGTAGCATAAGGTGCCCACGAGTTGGAATGAGATCAGGTAATTTGTATTCTTCATTCATAGCTATTCTAATTGCCGGTAAGAAAAGGTAATGATGGTAAACAATATCTTTTCCAATATAATGAAATATTTTAGAACCATTCCAAATTTCTCTTGCTTTATTTATATCCCCTAGTAGTTCAATAAGGGCGGAAATATAACACAGGTGGTTATCAAACCATCCATAGAATACTTTATCTTTGTTAACGTTATCATTATTAGGAATGTTCACACCCCAAGAAATATCTCTTGTAATATCCCAGTCTTGAAGGCCTTCTGCGATCCAGTTGATTACATATTTTTTGACATCTTGTTGTAGCAACGTGTTGCCCTTTAACCATTTATCTAGAACATCTTCAAAATTGGACAGCTTGAAGAAATAGTGGATACTCTTTTTTTTCACTGGTGGTAATCCACAAATAGCACATTTTGGATCCAGTATCTTTTCAGGTATTCTTCCACATTTTTCACAAAGATCGGAATACTGATCCTCTGCACCACAATAAGGGCACTTTCCGATTACGAAGCGATCTGGCAGAAATTTCAAATCATTTTCGCAATAATATTGTACTACTTCTTTTTCATAAACAAACATCCTTTCTTTTAATATGCCGAAAACATACTGTACAAACTTTCTATTTGTTTCTGAGCTCGTTTGTGAAAAAGAATCGAAAACTATCCCCACTGAATTAAAATCATTATTGTCTTTGTCATGCCAGTATTTTACGTACAATTCTGGCTTCGTCTTCTTTTTTTCAGTTTGGATAAGTACTGGCGTTCCAAAATCATCTGAGGCACACAAATGATAAACTTTTATCCCATTTAATTTTAGAAACCTGCGCATTATATCTGCAGGAAGATAGGTAGAAGAAATATGACCAAGGTGTATTTCTCCATTTGCATAGGGAAGGGCACTCGTTATTATTACACTATTTTTATCCAAATTTTGCACAGCAGAATCAGTGATGATTGCGAGAGATTAAAACTATCTGAAAAGCGCTAATCCATGACACACTGAAGAAAATGTATTTATCTCTGATGTATCCGATTATCGAAATTCTTAACGCTGATGTTATATCAAGTATCCCCAAGTGTATTATTCAGATGAAAAATAAAGAACTAACTAAAAATGGGGAAAATTCATGGAAATGGGCTTTATCGCGCATGGGTATTATTGAAACAATACTAAATGAAAACATTGAGCGGACGCCATTAGAAGGGCTTAGACTAGGTCTTTCACTTCATATAACGAAGGAGACGGCGGTTCTGGTAATTGCGGCTATCAAATTAGGATCCAAGGTTTCACTATGTTCTGCAAATCCATTATCAGTACAAGAAGACATTGCAGCATTTCTGACTTCAAAGGGAGCAAAGATTTACGCTTGGAAAAATGAAACAGAAAAAGAATATTTTGATAATCTAAAAAGAGTCTTAGAAACAGAACCTCAAGTACTAACCGATGATGGAGCAAATCTTCACGTAATGGCACACAACAAGAAAATTCAAGGGATTTTGGGTGGAACTGAAGAAACAACTTCTGGAATCACAAGACTGAGAGCACTAGATGTCAATGGAAAATTGAAGTATCCTATTATTGGTGTTAACGATGCACGTACTAAAAATCTGTTTGATAATCGATATGGGACGGGGCAAAGCAGCATGATGGCAATTATTAAATTGACAAATGTTCTTATTGCAGGTAAACACATAGTTGTATGTGGATATGGATATGTGGGAAAAGGAGTCGCGTCGAGAGCTAGAGGATTGGGTGCTGTAGTTACTGTTGTCGAGGTCGATATAATTAGGGCACTTGAAGCGTATATGGATGGTTACCAGGTAAGAAAAATTATTCAGGTTGTCGACAACGCGGATATTTTTATCACTTGTACAGGACAGAAAAATGTAATTTCAGATAAACATTTTAAAAAAATGAAAAACGGAGCGATACTTGCAAATGCAGGACATTTTGACAATGAAATAGACGTAGATAAGTTATATTCATATTCAAAAGAAACGTGCCAAATTAATCCCCATTTGGAAAGTGTTCAAATTTACGGGAAAAAAATTTTTCTTCTATCAAAAGGAAGAGTTGTAAATTTAGTAGGTGCACAAGGAAATCCTCCAGAGGTAATGGCCATGTCTTTTGCAAATCAGCTGCTCTGCATTATACATATTTATAAAAATCATAAAAGAATGCTCAACAAAGTATATTCTGTACCCGAAAATATAGACTCTAAAGTTGCCAAGTTGACTTTAAAATATTTGGGGATAGGGATAGATAAATTGACACCGCTTCAGAATAAATATGCCAAATCTTACTGAATCTTCAATCAATCTCTCATAAATTCATACATAATATTTTATAAGAGATTGAAACTTTAAAACTAGTCATGACGTGGGTTCGTGCAGGTAGTATCGAGGAGTTTGATAAGAAAACTGGAAAGGAAGTAAATTTAAGTGGCACCAGAATCGCTATTTTTCGAACAAAAGAAAAATTTTATGCTATAGAAGCCTTATGTAGACATCAAGATGGCTCACTAGCTCCGGGCAGAGTAGAAGGAGAAGTAGTGGAATGTCCCTTACATTCATGGCACTATAATATACGTACGGGCGAATTACTGGATTATCTTGAGGGAGTAAAATTAAAAACGTATAAAATAGATTTAAAGGGAAAAGATATTTACATAGATGTTTGATTTTATACTAAATCACTCTTCACAAATTGATCCAGTTCCATTTTGAAAATTTATAACAAACTTACTGATACTCTAGAAGAGATTGGTTCGAAGAGAAACGATAAGATTAGAATTTATGTCTGTGGTATCACAGTATATGATGACTGTCACATTGGACATGCACGAACCATAGTAGTATTTGATGTTTTAAGACGATATTTAACACATAAGGGGCATAATTTAATTTATGTGCAAAACTTTACTGATGTTGATGATAAAATAATAAACAGGGCAAAAGTAGAAAGAAAGACAGCTGAAGAAATTTCTTCCAAGTACATTATGAGTTATTTTGACGATTTTACTAAATTAAATGTCTTGAAAGCAGATTTTTATCCAAAAGCAACTGAACACATTAATGATATAATAACAGCCATTAAGATACTAAAGGATAAAAATCATACTTATATTACATTAAACGGCGTGTACTATAGAGTACGCGCATTTCCCAATTATGGTAAACTTTCAAAGAAACGAATTGATGAACTTGAAGCCGGTTCTAGAATTGAAACAGACGTATTGAAAGAGGATCCATTGGACTTTGCTCTGTGGAAGTTTTCTTCGGATACTCCATCTTGGGAAAGTCCTTGGGGAACAGGCAGGCCGGGTTGGCATATAGAATGTTCTGCCATGGTATCTAAAATACTTGGTAACGAAATAGAGATTCATGGAGGTGGTACAGATCTGATATTTCCGCATCATGAAAATGAGATTGCTCAATCCGAAGTTATTAATGAAAAGAAACTTGCAAAAATTTGGATGCATGTGGGTATGATTACAATTAATTCTGAGAAGATGTCAAAATCTCTAAAAAACATGATCCTATTGAAAAATGCACTTGCAAAATGGGGATCTAATGTACTCAGGTTGTACCTAATATCTTCTCAGTATTCAAAACCGATAGATTACAATGATGAAATTTTAAATGAAGCGTTGCAAAAATGGAGACAGATTGAGCATTGTATATTCGAGCTGAGAACTACAAGCAATGTATCTGGTGAAAACGACGAATTTGAAAATAAATGTCTTAATTATCTGGATATCTTTATGTCATTCTTAGATAATAACCTCAACACTCCTGGAGCTCTAACTACCTTCATGGAATTAATTTCGTATATAAACAGTATAAGCGCATCTGAAAAACTAACAAGTACTATGTCAAATAAAGTGCTACCTATACTGAATATCATGATGAATATTATAGGTGTTAAGATTGGTGAGATTGATACTAATATGAAAACACAGATCGAAATAATGATTCACCAAAGAAATAACTTAAGGGCTCAGAAGAAGTTTAAGGATGCGGATGATTTGAGAAACAAGATTTTTAAATTATACGATGTTGAACTTACAGATCATAGTACTTATACATCATGGAAAAAGAAGGAATTTGTTGAATCCGATGTAAAGTGATTATACTTTTTGATTACCCGTTAGTGATTTTAACATTGAAATTATAATGTTTGATTTAACACAAATGATGATAGTTATGATTTTATAAACTATTAAATATTTAAAACATATCTTGAATTATATTTGAAATTGAAAAAAATACACTTTGGAATAATAATATCGGCCATAGTTATAATATCTTTATCTTTGGTAATATTTGTTAATCCTGTTAAAAGTAATATACAAATTTTTAGCGAATCACTTAACGCCTTAGTATCGAAATCACAAGACCTAACAAAAAAATATCAGGAAGAAGTTGGAAAATGGAACATGAAAAAACTCGACAATTTGACAATGGTTACTATAACTGACAGATATATGCCCTATTTTACAACACTCGAAAACGAAGCAAGAAATTTGACTGTTCCAAATGGACATGAAAAAATTAAGGACTCATTTATAAAATCGATAGAATCTGAAGCATCAAGCTATGATCATTTCAAGAAATATTTGCTTACGGGAAATAGAACTGAAGATCAACTCTCGATAGACAAACTATCTCTTGCCTATGCTTACGAGAAAATTTATGAAGAATTCCTATTTAAGAATCATTAATCAAAAGAGTTACCCGTCTGAAACAAAAATATATTGCATTTGTTACAAATATGCTCAAGATCTTCTATCATGATAAATTATTTTAAAGTTTTTGTAATTTTTTTTCCATATATATCATTCCCAAAAGCAGTACTAGTTTTTCTTGGGATGTTCATATTATTAACTAATAATCCGATCTACTCTCTCGAAAATTTCAAGGTAGTGCAAACTAACACTTTATTTGATCAAAGTGGATTGGTTCATTTATATGGTCAAATAAAGAATATTTCAAATGAATCACAGAAGGATGTTACGGTCTCTGCAACTTTTTATGACAAACACGGAAAATACATTGGTAATGCAAGTGGGATAGCCTCGGTTAGGTCGATAAATTCGGGTCAGGTTTCACCTTTCGAAATAATTTTTCTCGATAAAGAAAAATCAAAACTATTTTCTGATTATGCACTCAATTTAACAAGCAAAATTGGAAATCAAAAGCCAGAAAGTATCGTATTAGGAACTTCAAAATCTAGACCAGATTTATTCGGTTATTATTATGTTAGTGGAAGGATTTTAAATATTGGTGGCGAAGCGGCAACCAACGTTCTTGCAATTGCATCATTTTTTGATGACAAAGGTAAGATAATCGGTTTGTCTAGCGCAATTGCTGAACCAAGCAATATGACTTCAGGCAGTATGGCCAGTTTTACGATAGTCATGGATGATAAATTGCAATCATCTAAAATCAAGAACTATTCTTTAATAATAGATTCGGACCAATATGTATCTAAATGAATACAATTTTACTTGTCGATATGTTTATTATATCATACTTAATCGGGCAGGGAATTGTCATTTCTGGTAGTCGATTATGATTTTTGAGGCTACAGAAATATATTATGCCATAAATGAATGTACTTAATATGGAATTATTTCATCCATCAGTCTTCCTTGCCATGTTTCCATATTTGTTTATCGGTAGCTTTCCGATATTCGGATTAATATTGGTGACAAAATGGGTAGCTAATGACTCGAAAAAAAAGCGTAGGCCATTTTGAGAAGTTAGGTACTGAACTCACCTTGTTTCTTGAAGGAAGGAGTTCATTATCATATTATAACATGGCGTGAAAATATATATCATACAGTGAAATATCATATCTACCTTGAATTCGTCTCAAAAAAAGTGCGCGTTATGCGATGACATATTGCCAGCTACAAGTTCTATAAATATTTGTGATAACTGTTTAAAGAATGCAGATTGCTGCGTTGGCTTGGAAAAGTTGAGGGATTAGGTTAGTCGGATCATTCTGCCATTTTTAGAGTGTCACTTATAGTTATTATTCCTGTTACTTCCCCTTTGCGACTTACAAGGACGCATTTTGCGAATCTTACAAGCGGGATCAGTGCCTTGGCAGGTGTTGCAATATCAACTATTGGTGGAGGAGGTTCCATTATCTGCAGAATAGGAACTTGATGAATATTTTTTTTATCGTCACTTTCAAGTACTTTTCTTGCAAGGACATCTTCACTTACAAGTCCTACAATTTTAGAGCCATCAAATACCGGGATTTGACTAATTGAATTCTTCATCATCTTTTCTATTGCCACTTGCAATTTTTCATCCTTTTGCACGGAGATCATCTGATGACTACATATGTCTCCAGCCTTCAATGATGTTTTACCTTCTTGGGAACTTAGTACTTCAAATATTTTTTTGGCTGTATCATAGCTGGGCTTACATCTTCCAGATTCAATTTGGTTTATCATAGATGTGCTAATACCTGATAAAGATGCCAATTCACGTTGAGTCAACCCAAGTTTTATCCTTCCCTGCTTTATGTAGTCGATTCTAGGAAGCATCTGTTAATTACTTATTCTGATATCGTATTTTTATATTAAGGTACGGAAGATAATTAAGACGATAGAATACCAAAAATGATAGCCTTAACCTTATATTGCACAAATTTAAGAGGTCACAATATTAGAAATGAGTAAAGACACCCACAAGAAAACGTGGGATTCTGTGAAGAGATACAAATTAACCAAAATGCTAAATCAATTGTCGAGCATTACGGGTCATGGGACGGAATTGGTTACAGTGTATGTACCTCCCAGAAGGCCAATTTTTGAAATAATAGGTCAACTCAGAAATGAATCTGGAACCGCATCAAATATCAAGTCTGATTTAACAAGAACTCATGTTCAGGACGCCTTAAGTAAGACTGTTGAACACCTTAAATTGTTCAAAGAAACACCAGAAAATGGCCTTGCTATCTTTTGTGGGGCGATTCCCAACAATAAGGGAATAGGAAATGAGAAGATAGAACTTTATTCAGTTCTGCCACCAAAGCCAATTCAAATTAATCTTTACAGATGCGATGACCATTTTTGGACAGATCACATCAAGGATATGCTCAGAGATGAAAAAGTTATAGGGCTTCTTGCAATAGATAGTCAAGAAGCTGGCTTAGGTATACTTACAGGTGATAGGTGGGAAGTAATAGACACACTAACTTCAGGAGTTGCCGGAAAGCACCGACAGGGCGGACAGTCCGCAAGACGATTTGAAAGACTCCGGGAAAATGAGCTGAACGAATATTTTCACAGGATCGCGGATCACGCCCAAAAGATCTTCATTGATGAACACAAGATTAATGGATTAATTGTGGGCGGACCAGGTCCTACAAAGGAGAACTTTTTGAAAGAAGAATATCTCGACTATAGATTACAAAATAGCGTCCTTGCAACAATTGACAATTCATACTCTGGAAGTGAAGGAATTAGAGAGCTATTGGAGAAGGTAAACGAACAGGGAATAATAACAGAGTATAGATTACTAGATGAGAAGAAACTTGTTAAGAAATTCATGAGCCAGGTTTATTCGGATCAAGGATTAGCAGTCTATGGCATTCATGATGTTCTAAAAATGTTGAAAAGTGGAATTGTAGACACATTGATTGTTACAGACGAAATACCATTTGTGCAAATCGAGATCAAATGTAATAAATGTGGAAACAGTCAGGAAATATTCGTCGAAAGATTCAATTTGATTAATGTAAAGCAAGATGAGTTATCAAAATCCTGTCCTAATTGTGGGAGTGATGATAGAAACTTTACAGAAAAAGATATTGTCGAGCTCCTTGACGAATTATCTGCGAGTAGTGGAACCAAGATGGAAGTAATCTCGTCAAAAACAGAAGAAGGTGCACAACTAACGAGTTTAGGGAGCATCGGCGGACTTTTACGCTTTAAGCCTTCACGTTAATCGCTGCAAGCATATGCCTTCTAACTTGCTTTAATGCCGCTTAGCGTAAGAGCGGCCTTTATCTTATGGGCAATATTGTCAAGTTCCTCCTCTGAGATTAGAGTTCTGGACGGCCATCTTCCATTTGGAGTATCATAATTATATCTTGGTATTATGTGAACATGAACATGTGGCACTATCTGATTTGCCGCCCTCCCATTGTTTTGGCCAATGTTTAGACCCGTTGCGTCTAATGCCTTTGCAATGCCTTTGGCTAGGAACGAAACCGTTGAATACAGTTTTCCTATTTCAATATCGTCCATTGTAAAAATATCTGGGTGATGTTTCTTTGGAAGTACCAAAGCATGACCCCTATTAATTGGATACTTATCCATAAATGCTAGGAAGGAAGAGTCTTCGTAGATTTTAACTGCTTTTAATTCATCATTAATAATAGAGCAGAATATGCATTTATTTTTTGAATTCAATAATTAAAATCCCTGTTTCTTGCTGATTTATATTTTTGTTATGTTCTTTATTTACGAGACTTTTAAATAGGTCAAATTTTTTTGTAAATATACATGACTGAAACGATCGAAGTATATGAGTTCAATCTGAAATTCACATTCACTTGTCCTAAATGTGATTATAAAAACGAGGATATCTCTTCGATAGATATCGCCAATGGCAATGCTGAATGTGGAATGTGTGAAACGCTATTTAAAATAGAAGGTACTGACGGTATCAAGATTTTCGCAATCTTGGAATAATCTTTTTCCTCAATGTATCCCTAGTTTAGTACTAATGTTATATTAAAATACGCTATAATCAATAAAAAACTGATGGAGCTTATTAGTAGAACTGTAGTTAATGGTCCAGCGAGGGCCCCCCACAGAGCCATGTACAAAGCAATGGGTCTAAATGACGATGATTTATCTAAGCCTATTGTAGGAGTGTCTTCTACTTGCAACGAAGCCACCCCATGTAATATTCATTTAGGCGATCTGGCTCAGCACTCAAAAGCAGGAGTAAAGGCTTGTGGATGTACTCCAAGAGAATTTACTGCAATATCTGTTTCGGATGGTATAGCGATGGGCCATGAGGGAATGAAGGCATCCCTTGTAAGCCGTGAAATTATCGCTGATTCAATCGAAATAATGATGAGGGCACACAAATATGATGCGCTGGTTGGGATTTCAGGTTGTGACAAAAGTTTGCCAGGTACAATTATGGCTATGGCCAGATTGAATCTACCATCAATATTTGTATATGGGGGAACTATATTGCCTGGAACATGGAACGGTAAACAAGTTACCATACAGGATGTTTACGAAGCAGTAGGTTCGTTTGAAGCAGGAAAAATAAAGATGGAAGATCTAAAAAACCTGGAGGATGTTGCATGTCCATCAGCAGGTTCTTGCGGGGGCATGTATACAGCAAATACAATGGCATGCATCAGTGAAGCTCTTGGCATGGCATTACCAGGAAGTGCATCACCTCCTGCACTAAGTGAAAGAAGAAACAAAATATGCTATGAAACAGGGAAGCAAATCTACCGTCTGTTAGAAAATAATATCAGACCAAGAGACATCCTTACATTTGAAGCATTTGAAAATGCTATAGCGGTAACAAATGCAATAGGAGGTTCGACCAATGCCGTTCTTCATTTACTTGCAATATCTAAAGAGATAGGGGTAAAATTGGAACTAAAAGATTTTGAGCGAATTAGAAAAGCCACACCTCATATAGCAGATACAAGACCTGGCGGTATGTATGTCATGGTTGATTTAGATAAAGTAGGTGGCGTACCTATTATATTAAAGAATTTACTAAAAAAAGGATTATTGAATCCTGGTACTTTGACTATTACTGGGAAAACAATGAAACAAAATCTCGAGAATATATCTTTGAGTAATTCTGAACCTGTAGTATATTCATGTGATAAACCACTTCATCACGAAGGGACACTCAAAATTCTAAAAGGTACGCTTGCGCCCGAGGGTGCAGTGATAAAAATTGCGGGATTGAAAAAGAAAAAATTTGAAGGGAAGGCAAAAGTTTTCAATTCCGAAGAGAAGGCTTTTGATGCAATATCCGAGCAGAAAATACGCAAAGGCGATGTAGTTGTTATTAGATACGAAGGTCCTAAAGGAGGACCGGGAATGAGAGAGATGCTGGCTGTAACTGCTGCGTTAGTCGGACAAGGTCTTGGAAGTGAGGTAGCTATGGTAACAGACGGAAGATTTTCTGGAGCAACAAGAGGATTTATGATTGGTCATGTTTCTCCTGAAGCAATGGTTGGTGGACCAATTTCATTAATAAAAAATGGAGACAAAATCAGTATTGACCTTCAGAAAGGAAACATTGATTTGAATATTAGCCGCACTGAACTCACTAAGAGAAGAAAAGCATGGAAACCAATTAAATCAAAATACAAGGAAGGAGTTCTAGCAAAATATATGCTACTCGCAAGATCCGCGTCAGAAGGAGCCGTAACAATACCGCAACTCAGCTGATCTCCTCGATACGACATAAAGCAAGTAGATTTTGAGATCATGATTTTCAATCAAATGACAAAATTCAAAGGTCTATTCCTGTTGTCAATAGTGGCCATATCAATAATTTCGGTTGTATTTTTTTTGTATAGGTATGAATCAATTACGGTTAACTTTTTCCCTCAAAATTCTAATCTAATCTACCAAGGTGTTTTTAATAATGCAACAAGTTTGGCTGAACTTGGGAATACTACGAAATCGCTTGGATTAACCAACAGCTCAGGAACCAAATCAAATACTTCAGTTGTGAATCATAATAACGGTTCAAATTCATCCGTAGACGACCTTATTTCACTCAGTAGCCCTGTCGATACTCTTACTAAGATGATAATCAATGTTTTGGAAAATTCATCCACATCTGGTTCTAAAAATAGTAAAGATCACGGGTTCAAAAACTATTATGACTTGGGGGGTTCGTGGAACCTTGAAATTAAAGGTGATCAATTTTCAAACTTTACAAGTTTGATACTGTTGAATAATACTTCAAACAATATTGCCAAAAATTATAGATTAAATCTTGTTACTTCAAGTGCAAATAATATCACTTATCACCCCACAAATCAAATTTTAAAAATAAGAGGAACTGGCAATCTGACCCTTGAAGATCAAACTACTAAAGTTCAATTATTGATAATACTTTACAAGAATAAAACTATCTATGTAGTATTTGCGTCTAAGACAAATGATAACCTATTTGACAATTACTTGATACATGGAAATATTTTAGAAAGAAAATTTCAGTATTAGAAAAATGAATAATACTGATCTCGGATTACTCTGCTCCTATTAAGCCTATTAAATCGAATCCTTCAGAGATTTTTGAGCTAATCTCTGCTATTGATACTAAATGGCCATCGGGATCTTCTATTATTGCATGTTTTCCAAAGGATTCGTCTTTTGGCTCTTTGAAAAATTCAACTTTCTTTTCTTTTAGCTTCTTTGCTACTGATTCCAGATTACTAACCATAAAACCAACCAAGACGCCAGAGTTCTTTGTTCTGGCCTTACTTTTTGCTGGGTGCAAAGCTAGCACGGTTCCACTTGAAAAAAACTCCACCCATTCAGGGGAAGTATTTTTGACTGGTAGTTCTAATACATCGCGATAAAATTTAATAGATTTGTCCATATCACTAACCAAGAGAATTATTGCCCCAAGTCTTTTGAATGTCAAAGTACTTCAGGTTGAGAGATTCCGAATTAATAACTTATCTATTCCGAACATACATAGTAACCGTTTTTCATAGTAAATTATATTAAATTTTTAATTTACATTAATTATGGAAGTTGATTTAAAATGTTGATGGTAAGAGTAGTTAACAATAAGGTGACCTTAGTTCAATCAGAGTTAGCTGATATGAATGATGACGAAATACTAGTCGCTATGCATTCTTGTGGTATATGTGGATCTGACTTGGAAAAGGTTTATGGAAATTATGGAATGAAATCCTTACGTGTGGGACATGAGCCCGCCGGTCATGTTATTAAAATTGGTAAAAATATTAAAAATTTCCAGATTGGAGACAGGGTGTTCGTCCATCATCATGTTAGTTGCTACACATGCAGATATTGTCTTCAAGGTAACTATACTATGTGTTCTAAATATCAAAATAGCAATATTGAACCTTGTGGCCTGTCCGAACAGTTTATCGTCCCAAAATGGAATATTGAACGTGGCGGCGTATTAAAACTCCCAGATTCAGTCTCATATGACGAAGCCGCTCTGATTGAACCGTTTGCGTGTTGTATCAGAGGACTAAATAAGATTTCAATAAAACATGGCGATAATATAGCAATTCTGGGTGCCGGACCAACTGGCGTCATGCATATGTTACTAGCAAAAATGTGGGGAGCAAACAATATAGTGGTTTCTGATATTAATGACTTTAGGTTAAAGTTCGTAGAAAAATATGGCATAACTACTGTAAATTTGAATCGGGAGAATCTGGACATTGCAATTAAGGAGACTACTGATGGTATAGGAGCTGATGTCACAATTCTAGCAACTGGGAATATTAAGGCTTTTGAAAGTTCACTTAAGATAACCAGAAGAGGGGGTAAAATATTGCTTTTTGGAGTTCCATCAGTAGGTTCAATTTTTAATTTGGATTTAAATTCAATATATTCAAACGAGCAATTAATTGTTCCAAGCTATGGCGCTTCGGAAATTGAGACCAACCAAGCCTTATCATTAATGTCTGACAAATCACTGGACCTTTTACCTCTTGTTACACACCGTTTTCAAATTACAGAATCCGACGACGCTTTCAAATGTGCGCACAAGGCACTAGATGCCATGAAAGTACTGATAGTGACATGATAGGATTATTTATGAAAATATAAATAACTTACACGATCAGGTTAAGATAGATGGATTGGGGAATTAAAAATCGCTTATCAAGAATAATGAACCCACATGATGGAAAAGGAGTCATGTTAGCAGTTGACCATGGATATTTTTTAGGTCCTACTGAAAGATTGGAAGATCCGAAAAAAACCATTGAACCGTTGCTAAAATACGCTGATTCTTTAATGTTAACCAGAGGAGTATTGCGAACTTGTGTCGATCCCGAATCAAATATTCCAATTGTGCTCCGCGTATCTGGAGGTACTAGCATTTTAGGCGAAGATCTTTCAAAGGAAACAATTACAACATCAATTGAAGATGCTATAAGGATTAATGCATCGTGTATGGCTTTATCTATATTTGTTGGAAGTAAATACGAACACCAAACTCTAAACAATCTCTCCAAGCTTGTAGACGAGGGAGAAAAGTTTGGAATACCAGTCCTGGCAGTTACTGCAGTTGGAAAAGACATGGCTAGAGATGCAAGATACCTTGCACTTTCTTGCAGGGTTGCGGCAGAATTAGGAGCACATTTGGTAAAAACATATTATTGCGAAAACTTCGAAAAGGTAGTTGAGGCTTGCCCGGTACCAGTCATCATAGCAGGTGGAAAGAAGCTACCAGAAAAAGAAGCCCTAAAACTTACATTTAACGCCATTAGAGATGGTGCATCAGGTGTAGATATGGGTAGAAATATTTGGCAATCGGATCATCCAATTGAAATGATCCAAGCAGTTAGATCAATAGTTCATGATGGCTTAACTGTAGAACAATCAATCAATTCATTCTTTTTAGACAAAAGTATAGCATCCGACGCATTGGAAACTCTAAATACGCGATAAATATTTTTAGTAGTTAAAATTCAATGTTGTATTATGTCGGAGTATGAAGGTGGTACTTTCAGATGCAAAGTTTGCGCAAAAGAATTTCTAACTAAGAATGAATGTGATGCTCATTATGATGATATCCATGGAGATGAAATTGCTGATGTTGGAGAGTAACTACTCTCAACAGACCTTTAATCAAAATTATAAAAATAACAGTAATGTTAGATTTTTTAATAACCAAATTAACTTATTGTAAGATCTAGTTGAAAATTGCAAATGTAATTCTATTTGAAATTGGGCTCTGCGCTCTTGAAGAAACAAATTTGATCTATAAAAAAAGATTCGATAATCCTGAGATTGAATACTCTTCGATCATTGAAGGCAAGAAAAACCACATACATGATTTGATTGACATTTTGAGAAATTATGATCAAGTAAGAGTCAATAATAAGAATTTAATAGAGATTTTTCAACGTGAAAAAATTGATGTTAAGCTGATGTCTGATACTAGACAAAATGACATCAATCAGAACAAATTAGATCTAATCATAAAATTTGGATTGTTCGAAGACAGGGATGAATTAACCTCAACTCTGCAAAGGTTTGCAATAAATCTATCATCTATGAAAGTAAAAGAGTCATCTGAAAAATTAGATCTTCATTTGGTTCAAGCAGTTAATACGTTAGATGAACTTGATGAAATAATAAATACAATTAGTACAAGAATCCGTGAATGGTATGGACTGCATTTTCCGGAATTAGATTATTTGCTTCAAAACATTATTACATATGCTAATATCGTAAGGGATGCAGGAACAAGGGAGAATATCACAAGAGAACTTTTGGTCCAATTAGATGTACCTGAAAAGAAAATTGAATTAATTCAACAAGCGATCTCAAAAAGTCAAGGTGGGGACCTTATTGTTGAAAGTTCGGAATCTTTAAAAATTTTAGCATCAGAAGTGATAAAGTTATCAGAACTGAGAATCAACCTCTCTAGTACAATTGAGAACTTGATGGAGATTCTTGCTCCAAATTTAAAAAATATGCTCACTGCAATCATAGGCGCAAGATTGATTGCTAAAGCAGGAAGCCTACTAAAATTGGCACAATTACCATCAAGCACAATTCAAATAATTGGTGCAGAAAAGGCCTTATTTCGAGCACTTAAAACGGGAACAAGACCACCAAAACACGGTTTATTATTTCAACATCCTTCTATTAATTCTGCACCAAAATGGCAAAGAGGTAAAATTGCTCGTGCTTTATCTTCAAAAATAGCTATTGCAGTTAGAATTGACGTATACCGAAAGGGCGCCTTGGATAAATCTCTATCTGAGAACCTAAATCGAAGAATTGAAACCATTCAAAAAATTTATCACGAACCCCCAAAAGGTAAAGAATACTTTGACGACAAGAGAGGATCAATGAACAAGAGATCAAAAAAATTCACTAAATTTAAGAGGAAAAAAGCGCGACATGAAAAACGCAGACGGTATTAGTTACGTTACTGTCAATGGAAAACCACATATAGCAACTCTGAATTTATTAAAGGGTGTCACTTTATATGGCGAAAAATTAATCACTAGAAACGGAAATGAATACAGAATTTGGGATCCCTTCAGAAGCAAATTGGCCGCCGCGTATATCAAAGGTTTACAATTTGATTTCTCTCATATAAAAAACATATTGTATCTTGGAGCCTCAACAGGTACGACTGTGAGTCATTTATCTGATATTATTGGAAATAGTGGTAGAATCTTTGCTGTTGAATCTTCAACAAGAGTTGCTAGGGAGTTAATATCAAATGTATCTGCAAAGAGAGCAAATGTAATACCCATAATAGAAGACGCCAGGAAACCAAGAAGTTATTTTTCGATATATGATAAAATGGATCTAGTTTATTGTGATATTGCACAACCTGATCAAACCTACATAGCAATCAATAATTGTAAGACATATCTTAAAGAAGGAAATACAATCCTTCTAGTTATCAAGACTAGGAGTATTGATGTTACGATGTCTCCAAAAAATGTAATTTCCAATGAAATCAAGAAATTAGAAAACCATTCGTTTGAAATTAAACAGAATCTAGACCTTGCCCCTTTTGATAAGGATCATGCAATGATAAAAGCAATTTTTTATCCAAATTTGTAAAACTAAACCACAGTACTCGAAACAATCATCTGTGCAGGTTTCCATGATTTCCTTGCAAAGGGTGGAATTTCATTTTTCTGTTTAAACCATTCCTTTACAAATTTAATTGTTTTTTTGTCAGAAGGGTACCCGCTTCCTACATCACCATATTGGACCCGGATTTTACTTATTTCAGAATCACGTATTACCTTTGCGACAATGGAAGCTCCAGAGACAGCAACATTCAATCTATCGGCATGATGCATTGAAACCAAATTTGGTCTATGTCTACTCAGGAAAGTTTGAATTGTTTTTTGATACCTGGAAGTGTTTACATCGCATGAATCAACAAATGTCTTGTCGGATTTCATATTTTTAATAGTTTCAGCCATAGCCTCTGCCTCAAGTATATTTAAATTGTTTTTAAAAACATGAGAATCAATATCCTCAATACTTATTCTACAAACGCAAATTGATTTTGCTACGTTGATTACA
>DATEFQ010000024.1:0-2043 GCA_035280585.1 Nitrososphaeraceae archaeon | reverse complement strand
TAATTGCACTAACCTTGTCTCAAACTAATCCAGAACTTTCTTCTTCAACATTTTCTTATTCCAAATGATTTTACTTGCAACTACAGCTGTCGAAATCAAGACTAATACTAATATGATATTGGCTGAAGAAGTTAGTATTTTATTCAAAGGTATAACTTGTCCTCTTTCTTCTGCAACAAAGTAAATATCACCGGGCAAATTTAATCGATGTTTGTTATTTCCAAAATTCCCATCCATGTCAAGGTTTTGAAGGTATGTGATGGATGTGGTTCTAGTAGAATTACGATAAGGTTGATAGAACTTATCAACAAGGTCAAATTTTGTCTTCAAATGTCCTACTAGATCTAATGGAACACCACTGTTCAAGCCGCCTCTCTCATTAACAAATCCATCAAGGTAAGTATTTTTAATAATTATATGACCATCAACTTTCATTTCGGGTCTTTTCAGTAACACTGGTATTGATTCTCCAGGAGATGAAGGTTTAATCCCATAAAATTCTACTCTAGAATCATTGCTGAGGTTGAACGTCTTTATTCCAGATTGATTTTGCGTGACAATTCCTATGTGATTAGCTACTTTCGGAGAGAGCTTTACTGTCATGTTAAAACCAGCCGGCATCTGAATTCCGACGTAATCATGTGTAAATCTAATATCTGGTAACGATAGTGAACCTGTCGTATTAATATTTGCTGCATAATCTCCTATTATATTGAGATCTTTTATTGTTATATTGCTTACAATAATCGGAGTGTTAGTGCCATTAAAGATTGCTATACGTGATGCATTTATTGGGTATAGAAGATCGTTATCATTTAGTAGTGATAATGATGAGCTATTTAGTGATACATTACCATATGTCGTCATTTTTCCAATAAATGCCATGGAAGGTAGTGAAGTATTTTGAGAAATTGTACCAGTTCCAAAACCCACTGGCAATAATTGTGATATATTGGAAAGACTAAGAAAATATTTTGTGGGTGAATTTGATATTGAATCAAAATATCCTTTTGAATTGAGTAAAATAATTTTTCCTCCGTGCGAAAAGTTCTTCTGTAAAATAAATGGAGAAATACTCTCATTTTTACTATTTCGATATGATGCGACAGTGTCAATATTTTGTTGTGACGTCATATTAATTCTGTTCACGAGTCCCGAAGTATAGAAAACTTTATGATTGTTAGTTCCCGCTATATTTGTAAATTCTTGTTGCTTGCTATCAAAAGATTTTATTGAAAAAAGCTGATTAAATATAGCACTTGAATTATTTTTTGAATTTATTAATACTAATGTTCCTCCTTTAGTGACATAGTCCAAATAGTTCTGAAGAGTAGCATTATCGTAGATTAGGGAATCAGGTACAAACACCACTGGTTTTGAAAACGCAGATGGATCGCTGGCACTGAAAACATCGTAATTTGACTTCGATAATGCAAGAAGAGTGAGTGGATAATAGTAATCGTAAAAATTACTTGCTTCATGAATCTCTTGCGGATTTTCTGCAATCTTTCCTACCTTTAATGGTTTGAATTGTACATTATTATAATAAGTAGTCAATCCAATTTTAGAAATGCCTTCAGTCTTATTCTCAGATGCTCGTGGAACTTTAATCTGGAGTGAGTCGTTAAGGTATAAATTAATTGAATCATTGCTGCTATCGACTCTTAGCGTATACCACGTCGTGTTTTTCATGCTAGTTTCAGTATTTCCTAATAAAATCTTCTTATACGGAATATCTTTCGATTTCTGGTATAATTCAAGTCCATCTTTTGAAAGCTTTGCATAGTATCCATTATCTGCCTCCTGCCACTCTACCCTGATGTCATTGTTCTTGTTATCGTTTTCCGAAAGTATTCTAAAATTTGCTTCGATGTAATTTGGTTTTTTATCATCTATGTTTTTTGACCAGATTGATATTCCCTCATTCTGTGTTCCCCCTAAAAGATTTATTACTTGAGACCCATTGCCTTCTGGTACCGAAATCGATTTTTCCAATCCATCAATATCAAATGTTTTATTATCAAATTGTAACACCTGTACATC
>DATEFQ010000023.1:0-11802 GCA_035280585.1 Nitrososphaeraceae archaeon | reverse complement strand
CAGTTCGCTATAAATGGAAGACAAGTGGCAGATCCAGTAAGCATTTTCCGTTTGATTGGACCGGTCCTTAGAGACAGATTAGAATAGCACGTTGGTTTTAGAAAACAAATTATATTATACATTCTCTGAGTTAAGTTATATTATTCATAACTTGAACTAATACTGTATATTAGTGATCTTCAGAAGGTAACTACTACAGGCACGAAGCCATCTGGATGGGAATTGTTATTAAATCGGATCCAAGATTGTCCAACAATTAAAAGAGGTATCTTGCTAACAACATCGTCAAGTGTTCGTTATCAGTCCTTTACACAAAGTATTATTATTCTAACGTCTATAGACTTAAACAAATATGTTTTCTGAAGAGAATCTTGGTAAGGCCATTGATTTTGTAAACCCTAAGGTCAACAGCTGGGCAAAGGACTTGTTTGGAAACTTTGAGCAATTGAATTTGACTAGACCTCAGAAGGAGCTAATTCAGGTTTTGTCAGCTGAAACTCTCCTATACAATACCCTTATGTCAAATGAAGAAATCATAGCAATACTGTCTGACATTATACGAAATATAGCAACCCGCCACACATATGGAATGTTCCTTGACTGGGGTAAGAGAGCCTCATTATTCAAGGCATCTGATAAAGAAAAATGAATCAATAATAATGCCTTAGGATATTTTTTAGGGGTAACAATAGATTTAGTGCTAAATTCATGATGCATATAATCAGTTGCAAACCAAGACCATCTGCCAATCACTGACCCAGTTCCCAGCAACTCATGTCCTGAAGTTTCCTCATTCATCATTAGATAATATGCGCTGATAGGTCTGGAACCATCGGATTGAAAGGTTACAAACTTAGTCTCTCATTAAGACCTAAATATAACTAAAATATAACAAAACCACAATGAAACAGAAAGCAACGTTCGGGATAATCACATTATTGTCAATTGCATTTCTAGCCGCTACAGTCGTAAGTTTCCTTAATACTACTATAACAGGTAATGCTCAGACAGTAAATTCTACCGCATCACAGCAGCAACAGCAATCCTCAGAATTCAGAGTACAGAATACTTCCATGTCAGTACCGGCTCCAAACGCAAATTGTCCTAAATTTAATTCTACCAGCTGTCAACTGATGCCACATCAAATAGTAGTTGCTCTTCCTATAAGGTCCGATGGAGCGATTTGGACTGGTACCGTAACATTCACAGCAAGCAAACCTATTGAAATAGAAGTATTCCATAAGTATAACCCTTCTGTCACACCAGATACAGCACATGGCCAACCATACAATGCCAAGTGGATTGATGGTAACAGATACGCATTATCTACCATGACAATGTTTAGCAATACACCTGTTAGCGTTACTAATACTCCTATTAGCACAGGATCATTAGTATTTACAGGTAGTGCACTGCTTTTCCACAAAACAGACGGAATTCCTTTCGCAGTAACATATACAATTGACGCAGTAGCAAAACCGTTAACAACAACTATTCAGAAATAAATTAGATGGTACTTTCGGGCCCACAAGGATAAATCCGGATTTTCAGATGGATTCAAGTTAGAGTTTCTAACTTTAGTAATAACGGATCCTTTATTAGGTCAGTTTCGTACTTGAAATTGATATTATTTTTGCTCTAAAAAATACAATTTCTGCTTTAGGACTAATGATTAATTTTTCGATAGCTTATTTTCCAAAATCAATGGTAAAGTCCCAAATTTAATATTTAGAACATTACAAATATTTACATGAGCAAAATTTGGGACAAGGTTTATTCTAATGATTCAGCGTTTTTTGGAGAAAAACCGAGTGATTTTGCACAAAAGTGTTACGGTGATTTTAAGAAGTATGAAGTGAAGAAGTTATTGGAATTAGGATGTGGACAGGGAAGAGATACGATATTTTTTGCTTCCAATGATTTAGATGTTGACGCCATTGATTCTTCTAAAATAGCAATAGAAAACGTGAAACAAAAAATAAGAGGAAAAAATATTTCTCTGCACTTAAGGCATTTCGAGGCAAGGCAAGCCTTACCTTTTGATACTGGTTATTTTGATGCAGTTTATTCACATATGTTCTATAACATGCGTTTCACAGATGAGGAACTGAGATACCTTTTCAAAGAATCTAGCAGAGTATTAAAAAACAAAGGTTTACTGTACTTTTCAGTCCGAAGCGATAAAGATATTTTGTATAATAAAGGCAAGAAAATAGATGATAAAATATATGAAATAAATGGCTTTCAAATCAGATTTTTTACTAAAGATCAAATAGAATTATTTCTATCAAATTACTTTGAAATCAATAACATTCAAGAAAGTTATGAAGAGCCAGTCGCCCTTTATTTCGTTTTTTGTCACAAGGTGTAATGGAGTAAACTAAAAGTACAAATTCTGTGTGATTTAGATAGTCTATGTATTAGAATCCTACAAACAAAATTTTAGTTTACTTTTATTAATGACTTAGAATTTCCTGCATATTTAGTGCAGCTAGACTAATTTTTGACGTTGTCGGCAAGGGTTCATCTACTACTGTATTGGTGAAAAGCGGAGTAATTGTATATACTCCAATTGATATTGCAACAATGGCTATGATGATTATTATTATAATTGTCTTTTTCTTACTCAATTTAAGACCTCTTTTGGCTATTTGTTTGCCAGTTTTGCACTGCCAAATAGAGTTGAAAAAGCCTTGCACCAGATGAGAACGGTATTGTATTTTGTAAGATCAGTCCCCGTAGGAATTTCATAATTCTGATTTCCAATATTGCCTTTCAGTCTGCCAAGATTGACAATGTCTGAGACTCCTTTACCTGTAGAGAGATAGACGTATAAATCAGGTCCATTCGTAGCTTTTAGATTTTCTAGTCTTAAGAAGGTTTTCCCATCTGCCAGGGTTAATACCTTGGCTAGACCTTCAACTTTATGAAAGCCGTCACCCGATCCTACGAAATTACCCATTAATGGCTTTGTGTTATTTTTCATAGCTGTAGACATATTTTCGCTAACAGTAGAATTTTGTTTAGAAAACTCATTCATTACCATTTGCTTTTCTTCCTGCGTCATGTTTTTGGCTGCTTGAACCCTTTCTCCCTCTGTCATATTCATAAAGTTTTGAACATTGGATGAAGCAGCAAATGACATTTGCGATTTGCCTATCACTTGGGTCACTGAGACTGCTAGACAGAGAATAATTATTATTGCAAGGAATAATCTGATAGTTTTCATAGTATTTTCATTTAAATAAACCGGGATTTGTTTTAAAACTTTATCTATTGATATGGGAGAACTCTACTTCATGTTTTATACCCACTATGTAAGAATGTCCATGTGCGCCTTAGTTCTGGGGTTGGCTCTTGTAGTTACAACCTTGTATCTTGTTTCAATTGCGGCAGATGATTCTGGCGAATTAAAACAGAAGGCAACGCAGGCCTACAAACAATTTAATGCTATGACAGAGCAACAAAAGAACTCTGCGATAAAAAACATGAGCAACGTGGATATGAATATGGTAATGATGGGTGCTGCGCAAATAAACAATGAAGTTAATGAAACCATACAGGCAATGGCCCCGCCTAATACAGATATGGCGTCAATCTACCAATTAAGTACCGGTAATTTTACACCTTCAGGAAACTTTTCAAAGGTTAGCGGAGTTTCGAGGATTCTCTCCGTAGGTGACAATCAGTTCCTACGATTTGAACACTTTAACATAACTAATGGACCGGAGCTTCATGTATATTTTACTAACAAAGGAGATTTAGCAAATAGCAAAGATCTTGGTATGCTTAAAGGAAATATAGGCCCGCAAAACTATTTCCTGGGTAATGCTGCTAACCAGTATGACACTGTGGTGATAGCCTCAAAGCCATTTAAGATGGTGTATGCAAAAGCAATGTTGGAACCCTGATCGGCTTTAAGTTTGAATATTTGAAAGAATTAATTGGATTGAGAAAGAAGTGATCACGATTTCGATGACATATTAATTTGAAATTGTCAATTAAATCTTAAATTCAAGCATCAAAACTTTCAAGACAACAGTGAAAGGAATATTTAATAATATGTGTGGATGGGCTACTCCATGGATTTTGTAGAAGCTTTAGATATTAAGAGTCTGCCCCCTGGGTCTCACAAGGTCATATCGGTTAAGGGCAAAGAGGTAATACTCTTCAATATTGATGGAGAGATTAGTGCTATAGGAAACATATGCTTGCACAAAGGAGGTCCTCTAAGTGAGGGCAAGGTTGAAAAAAAATATGATGGGTACTATGTTACCTGTCCGTGGCACGGATGGGAGTATAATGTAAAAACTGGGTCTGCTCCCCCTGGATTTTATGATCAACAATCCCTTTACAAGACTCTAGTGAAAGACGATAAGATTTTCGTTTCATCGTTACCAACAGTTCTACCTCTAAAGGCCGAACATAAAAATAATCCACTTCAGGATTTGGCAGAGCTTCGTTATGAAACAACCAAATCGTCTTTAAACATACTTGGTATATCTTGTACAAATATGAATCAAACCTTGCCCAGGAAATCAACATCGGATGAAGCTTTGCGAGAAGCCTTAGAATATGCAAGCGAGAAATATAATGCAAGTACGGTGTTATTAAAACTGAGCGACCTGCACTTTAGACATTGCGAGGGATACTATAGTAGAAATGAACAGGCATGTACCTGGCCTTGTTCAATTTCAGAAATGGATAGTAACGATGGCATGAATGAAGTCTACAGAAAGATGATACTTTGGGCCGATATTTTAGTGATATCAACACCAATAAGATGGGGAAATGCCTCCTCACTCTACTACAAGATGGCTGAACGTCTGAATTGTGTTCAGAATCAAATTACTTTACAAGACAGGGTTCTAGTGAAGAATAAAGTAGCAAGCTTTATCATAACAGGAGGACAGGACAACATTCAACAAGTTGCAGGTCAGATGATGGTATTCTTTACTGAGCTTGGATTTTCATTACCCCCATTTACGTTCATGGGATGGAGTCGAGGTTGGACAGCGGAAGATATGGAACAGAATGTAAAGCTATTCTCAAAATCAAGATATATCAAGAGGTCAGTTAAAGATTTAATAGATAACGATATCAAACTTTTGCGCCAGCTTAAGGGAGACATGTGTGTGCATATTGCATCACCACAACCAAAGATTTCAGAAGCGCCTTCGAAAATTAAAATCAATATGGATAGTCCTTCATAGGGTAAGATGGTAACACTTAGTAGATTGATGAGGAATCATATAATAGATGATTAAACGGATGAGCATGATAGATAAAATTAAGGACCTCCAAAAAGTTTGTAAAATAATTTCTAAATTAAAATCGCAACTAATAGACGAGTTACCTCACTACGGACACGATGCCCTTTTTTTAAAAAATGATGAAATAACAACTGGTATATTAAACAATATTACAGAAATTAAAATAAATTTAGTTACTGGAGAGCTTCTTTACTTTCATAATGAGCAGGGACACATTGTTGATTTAACTCGTCATGAATTTATTGAAAAGTTAAAGGGTACTGTTTCCATGTATGGTCTCAATATTCCCCAAATTACCGGTTTGAGAAATCTTAATACCGCAAACTTGTCTGACTATCTTGCATTTGCAAAAAAGGTCAACACAAGTCTGGAATTATTTAGAATGAAGTTAACTGGACACTTCACTCAGGTTTATCTGTGGCCAGATGGGTTTGATTATTCAGTAGAATGGTTTACTGGAAAAAAAGAAGAACAGATCGGCGTTGGTATATCTCCAGGAGAGGATAAATATCAATGGCCTTATCTTTATGTAAATCCATATCCCTTTAAGGAAATAATGACGCATGAGTCATTGGTCTCAGGGATGTGGCACACTGTCGGCTGGAAAGGAATCAAGGTGGAATGGAAAGACCTTGAAAATAAAACAGAAAAACAAATCTCAGATGAAATATATGAACTATTTCTAATAGCACAACACAATTTTCAAAAGTGACCTTCCTTATGTAATATCTATAAATCGGTTTTTGAACCCTAAACCTGATTAGCTAGCAATAAATCATTATTTTTAGGAATGATTAAATTCTTTTGGAATCCAATATTTTCGAACGATGCCATGGTTTGAATCTAATTTTCTGTTTACAATCGTTACAACGCAGAATATTCTTTGGATATTTTAATTCGCATGTACAACAGTAGTTGAAATAATTATAATCTATCCTCTTAGAAATTGGTTTTACCCCTCTGTTACCTTAATGAATCTAAGCATATTATTGCTATCTACCGTATTAGTTGTTCGAGTATATTGAATGAATGTGTCAAAGCTCCTAGTTCGGATTATTGTGGTACGCTGGTTGGTCGAGAATAATTTTCTAAATTATTTTCTAATTCCAAAGCTAATTTCTAGCCCTTTCGGACTGGAATAGTCATATGTAAATGATTCATTTGCAGTAATTGGAAAACTAGATAACTGTTGATATTTGCACACTGGACATATGCTGTTTGTCCCCGATACATGATTGATATGTAATTTGTCAAGACATGTTGCAGTCCAGAAACAATGGTCACATAGAAGAAATATACTTTGATTGGCATTAAAAGCTTGATTTAATAAAGTTTGATTTGTTGTCATTATTTAATTTGAAATTCGTCTGTATATGTAGCTTTCTATTATTACCAAAAATTGGTACTGCTTAGACTTATCGAGATTAATACTTGTAAATCATGTCGTAAAGCAAATAATTTACTGATTAAACCAATTGGATATTAATTAGCCGAGCTATCTTTAATCGCTTGTGCGCATCTATCACAATACTTTTCTATTATTATTGCCCCTTGAGTATCGTATTTAACTAACATGGTAGCAAGCTCTCCGCAGGCTATACAGAATCTTGAGTTCTTTTCTGAATTTGACGTAAATGGCTCAATACTTTTTAATGTCTTTTCTAACAATTATATCTTCTCTAATTAGGTATGATGAATATACATTATAAACCTATGTTAGACAACGCAAAAACTCCACTTAATAGTCAATTTGTTACTAATACCCATAAAGGTTAAGCTTGTGTTTAGCGGGAAATTTAGAATTTCGCACTCCTGGAGTTTAGAATTTCTTCATTTCCATATTGATTCATTTTTCCTGTCATCTTCGTGTTTCTGTATTTCTATAACAGTCCATGATGACGGGAATTGCTAATTACGTCAAGAATTATGGAATTTGTTACTAAAGATTAGTGTTTCTTGAATTGAGACCTCAGAAATGTAATGTCATGTGAGGCGCGATATCAACGATTTACATTACTGGCAGTGCGCTACATTAAATAGGACATTAAAGTATATTATATTGAGCTTTTTGAAACAAAATAATTTCCCTATGCGGGAATGGCATGTCAAACATATGGAACAAACGATTGTTAGATTTGTGAAAGGCTTATCTGAGAATGCTACGCGATGGGAGGTAAGATTGAATAAAAAATACGGGAAAATATCCAATGTAATTAAAAGAATTGACTACGACGTAAAGCATGGAGTTACGAATGAGCAAGTCCTCTCATTTTTGCAACTAATGACAACCGATTCCAATTATCTAGAGGCTATGGATTCCATAGGCTCACTGCAAAGACTGAATGAATTACAGGCTTATTATAAAGATTCATCTCCACAATTATCTTTTAGCTGGACTAATGCTGTTACTAAGTATTGATAAATTGATGTAAAAATAAAGTGAGAAGTGAGAAGTAACGATAGTCAATAGCTCTCAGTGAAATAAATTAAATAAATTTATGTCTTAGTAATAAGGCTACAATTGAACTTCCAACAAAAGTGGCAGACCAATACAGCCATAGGTCGCTGAGGTGGAGTGATAGTAAAGCAGGGGCTAAGGATCTTGCAGGGTTCATTGATGCTCCAGATATAAAGGAGAAAAAGAGGATATCTAGACCGATTATCCCTCCAATTACTATACCACTAAATCCTTTCAGCCCATTTGTATATACCACTATTAAGATCACGATCATTAAGAGTGCTGTCGCTGATGCTTCAATGGCAAATATTACCGGTAATGGAAAACTATAGTTAGGAAAAGTTGTCCCCAAGTTTGCATAGTCGCCTATTAGATATTTTACAAAAAGACTTCCAAGTATGGCGCCAATTATTTCAGCCGCAAAATATTTCGGTAATTGTTTGAAGTTGATATGTCCTGTAATGAAGTAACCAATTGTTACTGCAGGATTAAAATGCGCCATTGAAATCTTACCAAATAAATAAACTCCTATTGTAACCCCAACAAATGGTGCAAATGCGACAAAGGGTAAGCCAAATATTCCACCATATTTGGCATCTATTACAATTGAACCAGTGGCAAATACAACAACAGTAAAAGTACCAATTATCTCCGCCACGAACTTTCTTTGTCCAAGGGTTAGTCTATTTGCTATATTTGAGACTTGATACAAGTTCCTTTACTCTCTGTTCTATTTCATTCCGAATATCTCTTACTTGTTCAATTGATTTTCCATTCAGATCTCCTATATTCCAGTCAACAAAATTGTGGAGAAATAGAGTTGGACATGATTCCTTCTCCAGGCACCCCATGTTTACAATTTTATCAGAATTTTTGATCATTTCGGCAGTAATTGTCTTTGACTTTTGATGACTGATATCAATATTGATTTCCTTCATTACTTTTACTGCCAGGGCGTTAATTTTGAAGGCTTGTTTTGTTCCCGCACTTTTTGCTTCATACCCTTTAGGAGAGTAGTATCTAAAAAACGCTTCAGCCATTTGACTTCGTGCTGCATTTTCAACGCAAACAAAAAGAATCGTCTTGTTAGGTATCTTAGATTTTAGGATTCTCATTATAATTAACCTGTTTGCAACATGATTGTTTACTTTAGAAACTATTTAAATTATCAAGGTGACTAGTGTAAACTAGATGTCAAATAGGAAACCAAAGGAATAAGGTACTTTGCCTCTTACGAACTGATTTGAGGAACGGAAGGGATGAATCTGGAATTTCAGATGGGTCGTAGTTAGATTTTCTAGTGTTATTTTATAAAGAGCTTAAGCCAAAATATTTCGAACAATTTGGGTTCATCGGGATTTGAAACCCTCATGTAGTATGGTTCCACTAACCTGGTAAATAGACTGTCTGTCGCTATTTGGGTTTTACTTGCAATCAGGCTTTACCTCTAGTAATATTATCGGGTTATCTCATCTAGTTGAATTATTATTGTGTAATTTGATATCTGCTTCCTTTCATCATTTTATCAAAAGATTTCACAATGTGCGCTGGTGATGCACGAACATTATATACTTCCTCTGACCACACCACATGATCCACACTGTCAAGATGCTTTATTTTCGCAAGTGTATCCACTAATTGTTCACTGTCTTCATACACAAAGTCTGCAACAACGTCTGAATTGCCGACATGAATTGCAGCTGATAATATGCCATCGAATTCTATCAACTCGTTCGCCACTTCTTTCATGTCACCATTTGTCAGATACACATGCAGCAATCCGCTCTTTATGCCCAGATTTCTGTAATTTGGTTGTATACAGCCTTCAACAAATTTGTTCTGAACGACATTGCGCGCCCTTCTTTGTATGGTAGACAAAGGTATCTTCAGAATTTTTGATATGTCTTTGTTCTCAAGTCCAGATACGAGAAGCGCGATGATTTGAAAATCCACCACGCTAACTCCTTCACGTTTTTGCAGTGCCCCTCCGGGGAGAGTTAACACTCAGTTGTCCTCTAATGCAAAATTCTGATTTAACATACTTAATTAGAAGCAACAGCTTACTTAACGCTTTGCATTAACATCATGCATCATGCCGGACACATCAATATCATTCACCCGACACATTTGGGTCTGTGCGCTACTTGGGGTAGCAATCGAATTATTTGGTACATTGGCCTGTGAGGATGTTATTGGAGTTTATAATCTCGGCCTATATCAATTTGTTACACTTTTAGGAATCGGGCTTGCTGCAGGAAGTCTTAAAGAATTTGTCGATAAAGACTAACACTAAAAAACCATCTAAGTAAAAAATATAATTCCTTGGAATCAATTATAATGAAATTAATCTTAGTCCAGTTTTTTCGGATGGGCCGGAAGGGATGAATCTGAAATTTCAGATGGGTCTGATTAGGAGTTTCTAATTTTAGTAATAGAGAATTTTTCTTTCACATCAGTTTCGAAGTGTAAATTAATATTATTTTCGGGTCCAGATGGATGAATGACGATACTGGTACTAAATGAGCGGTCACATAAACTAAGCATCAAATCCAATATCAATAGATTCATCAGTGGGATCTGAATTTTGCTTGTTCACGGCTTCAGTTATAATTGAGGAGACAGAACAATCTCGGGTGGATTTTGAGCCGTTCATTATCAAAACACATACGACCGGCATTGGATAACTCTTGTCCTTTTGATATTAATATAAACAATTGTTGATAAGTAATTAATAATCACTTACCTGATATTCTCATTATGTTCAAAAAGGCATTTGAATTAAAATTATATCACAATCTTACGCTAATAGTATTTTGGAGGTTGGTATAACATGGCTTTAGTGAAGAAGCGAATTTTGATAGTGGATGATGAAAAAGACATAGGCAGGACTTTGCAACTGATACTCGAAAAATATGGCTTCGATGTAGATTGTTTTACAGATCCCGCCTTGGTTTTGGAAAAATTCAAACCAAATCTATACCATTTGGTAATTTTAGACATCAAAATGGCAGAAATTAATGGCTTTGAATTATATGAAAAACTGATAGCGGAAGATTCCGAGATCAAGATCCTATTTATTACAGCTCTAAATAGTGTGGAACCTTACAATACTACAAATAGTAAAGTATACCCTTTACGTGGAGTTAGACATTTCATGAGAAAACCAGTTAGTAGCGATGAGCTTTTGGCACAAGTTTATTCAATGCTGGTAACCGAACAACAGATGAATGATTAAATCAGGTTTACTGAAACATAGTTGATTTCAAGTTATCGCCAGGTAGGATAAACGGAACAACAAAATTTTCTGAATGCTTTAAGACTATGATCCTTAAAAGTAAACTTTGTCGACAATAAGTTTACAAACATCTTGTGGAGGCTAAAACAAATTCAACCTCTCTGGCTGGATTGCAACTCAAAGAATCTAAATCTTTACTACCAGTTCATTTTGTTTAATTCATGTTTTGTAATGGTAGTAAAGAATTTAATCATTTAATTCAAGAAAACTTATTACTATGACGATGTATCTAAAATTGGGTGTTTTGTGAAGAGAAAAGATAAGGCAAATCAGGAGTGGTGCAAATGTCTCAAATGAAGAAGCGAATTTTGATAGTGGATGATGAAAAAGACGTTGGCAAGACTTTCAAAATGATACTTGAAAATTATGGATTCATTACAGATTTCTTCACAGATCCTGCATTAGCGTTGGAAAAATTTGAACCAAACCTATACAACTTGACAATATTAGATATTAAAATGCCGAAAATTAATGGCTTTGAATTATATGAAAGACTTAAGTCAATCGATTCTAATATCAAGACCATATTTATCTCGGCGTTAAGTTATCTTAAATCTTACAATGCCCAGAGTAGTAAAGTGCAACCCCTAAAGGGAGAAAGACATTTCATAAAGAAACCAGTTAGCAATAAGGAACTTTTGGAACAAGTTTATTCAATGATGAGTACCCTAGACTGATCTATTCAGTATCTGTTATTTAATTAACAAATAATTTAATGGCTGATGGGCCCAGCCCGCTGATGCATTGGACCCACCAGAACATTCAGAAACGGTCCT
>DATEFQ010000022.1:0-2987 GCA_035280585.1 Nitrososphaeraceae archaeon | reverse complement strand
ATTACCGATATCTTCTGATAGCACTTTGGAAGCATTAGCTGTAGAATTAGATACAAAACTTTTTACTTTATTGTTAGATTTCAAGTTTTCATCTTCCTGTGCTCGAAGATTGAGATTATCAAGTTTCAAACCATGATACAGATTTAATGTTCCTATTATTAGTAGCCCTATTAATATAAGAGAAAAGGTAGTCAAAGTTTTTCGGTTTAGAATAATTTTGGTACCCATAAGCGACTATCAAGTGATAATATGAACGGAGGATTAATTAACGATTAGTATGTAAATTATGTTAGAAAGTTCCATTCTAAAATTCTTATCTCCAAGATGTTATAGATATTTATAATATACTGATCAAATTGACTAGAAGAAAATGATTAGTGCGCTAAACGGTTTAATCTTAACTTTTCTCTTAGGATGTTTATCTTTAACTACCTTTTCAATAGTTTGGGGAGTGGACATTAAGGGTACTCCGGCGGATGATAAAATTATGGGAACGGCCACAGATGATGACATGAGAGGATTCAAGGGTAATGATGTCTTAAATGGGCTTTCGGGAAATGACGTCATTCAGGGTGAAGCCGGTAATGATATTTTAAATGGCTCTGATGGAAATGACTTTCTCTCTGGCGGTGACGGCACTGATACTTTGGACGGAGGAGTAGGTAATGACGAACTTAATGGGGGAGCCGATCGTGATAAGCTAATCGGTGGTGAAGGTAATGACGTGTTGTATGGTGGATTGGCTAATGACAGGCTTGATGGCGGCCCTGGGGATGATCGCCTTTACGGTGGTCCTGGAAATGACACATTAAGTGGCGGCCCAGGCGGAGATTACTTTAGATGTGGCTCTGGAGTGGACAGAATAACTAATTTCAACCCAGCTGATGGCGACCATGAGTTTGGAGATTGTGAAATCAAATAACGGAAAACAATGGCCTGAACTAAACTAATTATTTTTCTTTTAATGCTGCTTGCATTACATTTTAATGTCGAATTGTTTGTAACTAAAAAACAGTAAAATAAATTATCACTTTTTTGACAAATATTGACTTTAATTTTTCAATGCTTACGAATTTAAACCAGTGTTTAGCTATTTCTACTATAGTCCCAAGTAGAGTAATACGTTGGTTTAATTTCCAGTATTACCGAATTCCCATCTTTTACATTTTGGAGCAATACTTTTGCCATAGGATGATCCGTGCTGCCAAGGTATTTTACCATTATCTTTTCTGCTATTGGAAGATTTGAATCGGGATCGCTCAAAACTCTAACGTTACCTTTACCTCTAATTCCTTTATATGGTTGATTTCCGTCATCTACACAAAAATAAATCTTATCATTCAGTTTTAAATTATCTGCTTTTTTAGAATGTTTACCCGTTTCGACATAGATTACATCTTTAGAATCATCATAAACATACCATGTAGGATGTACATTAGGATAATGATCTGGATCGACAGTCCCAAGATGCAGGTTTAGTTTACTGTCTAAGAGAAATTTTATTATTTCATTCTCTGAAAGCTGAACGCCAAAACCAGGACTCCCATGCAATAACTTCATTAAACTAGTGCCGATTTTTGAAATATAAACTTACTCTTGTCTCATAATTTGAAACGGGTCGCATCATAATATAGGAACTGACAATTGATTTTTAGCTTGAAACAAATTTAGTTTAATATTTCAATATGCTCTTTATAATGTGCATTGATGTACTAAAAAGAATAAAACCTTTAGACCGTACCAAACCTTCATCTTCTAGTTAATTTCTTATAAATAAAAGTGCCAACTAGTAGCGCCGCAGACAATGCAAATCCTAGATATGATAAATTCTTATCGTAAGGAAAGATTAATGCAGACCCAATTACGATAGATGACGATATGATGCTTATGGGAATAAAGTTCGAATACTTGCTCTGCTTGTTTGCAAATTTTTGATCAGTTAAATATTGTTTTATCATTGGCGCAAGTTCGCTTGAAATTTCTATTCCCTTTATGAATCTACTCACATATCTCTTAAATTCCTCCACATAGGCTTCCTTAATTAATCCCTCTTCTTCAAGTAACCCTACTAACACTCGAACAAATTGGAATCTTACGCTGTGATAATGGTAAATCCCTTCAAGGATAGAAGCCATTCGCATGTACAGGGCAAGATTCTTGGGCAACCGGAATGGAAATCTACTCAATGTTTTATTTGCCAAGTCTTGTAGGGCCTTTACTTCCATTCTATCTACCTTTTTACCGTGGAGGGACTGAATACTTAGTTCCAGACCTCTTTCAACTAACCTTCTATCAACGGTAGCCTCAAGCGTCCCTAATTCTATCAATACATCAGTAGTTCTAGCCGGATCTTTATCCACAAGACCAAGATACAGTCTCACCAATCGTCTTCTAGTTTCATCATCGATTCTGCCAACCATTCCAAAATCGTAGAGTATTATTGTACCGTTGTTAGTTATTGATATATTCCCTGGATGCGGATCAGCATGAAAAATACTGTGGCGCAGTAACATCTTAAAGAAGAGCCGATGTATTCTATATACTAGTTTCGCTCTATCAATGTTATTTTCATTTAATTTCTTGATATCTGTTACTTTTATTCCAGGCAAGTATTCTAAAGTAATTACATGGTGAGAAGTTCTTTCAAGATAAACTTTAGGGATTATAACCGATGTATCTCCTTTCAAATTATTCTTAATTTCGATTAAATTTCTTGCTTCTATTCTATAATCCATTTCTTCGTGCACTGTTTCTATAAATTGAGAAAGCATCCCTTCTGCTGAAAAACGTAGATTCTCATCGATAAACCGAGTAGCTATTGGTAATAGTTTCTTTAGAATGTAAATGCTTTCTCCGATTGTTTGTTCAATATGAGGTCTGCTTATCTTCACTACCACTTCCTTTCCTTCATACTTGGCTCGATATACTTGACCCAAACTTGCCCCAGATATAGCAGTTGTGTCAAAATATTCAAAAATATCTTCAAG